>NZ_CAKJTM010000022.1:0-516 GCF_917627345.1 Protofrankia sp. CiP3
TTTGACGTCCTCCCCGCCCTGAAGGACGGGGATTCCTACCGTGCGGTTCATGCCGCACCTCGGTGGGTTCCTGCTTCACTGCCGACTGCCGGCACGGGTGCCGGTCTCACATCGACTCCACAGGCGTTTACCGTCTCCACCCGCCCGGCGGCGACGATGCGCTGTCCCTCGAACAGGATGTTCCGGGCCGCATTCAGATCACGATCATGTGTGGTGTTACAGGCCGGGCACGTCCACGTCCGGACCGCCAGTGGCTTCGGACCATCTTTCACTCCGCAGGCTGAGCAGAGTTGTGACGACGGGAAGAACCGGCCTACCCGCACCACGCTTCGACCACGCCGCGCGGCCTTCTCCTCCAGCAGGCCGACCAGTTTCGACCAGCCAGCGTCGTGGACCGCTCGCGCGAGTTTCGTTCGGGCGAGACCGGATACCGCAAGATCCTCAACGTAGATCGCTTGGTTGTCGCGAACAAGTCGAGCGGCGAGCTTGTGGTGATGGTCTCGGCGGGTCTCCCGG
>NZ_CAKJTM010000022.1:1108-1628 GCF_917627345.1 Protofrankia sp. CiP3
CGACAACGAACGACACGTAGTACCGGCCGTCCGCTTCCCGGATCACCGTGGCCGATGATGGGACCGATGGTAACGGCCGCGACCATTCAAGCCGAACATTACCGATCTTCGCTAGCTGCACGCCCCGCGCGGTGACACCGAAGCCGTTGCGGGTAAGCCGGATCGACTGCCGGTTGTCCTTCCGAGACCGGAACCGGGGGCGCCCGACCCGGCGGCCCTTCCGCTTGCCTGACAGCGAGTCGAACCAGTTCCGATATGCCTTCCGCGCATCCTGCGATGCCTGCACCAGCACGACCGACGAGACGTGACCGAGCCATTCCCGTTCGGGAGTTTTCTTCGCCAGTGTGATGACCCGGCGCTGTACCTCGGTGTCGGAGATCTTCTCGCCTGCCGCGTGCGTCTCATCACGTAGCCGGATTGCGTCGTTGTAGACGACCCGGGCGCATCCGAACGCCCGCGCCAATGCCTGCACCTGCGCTGGGGCCGGGTAGGCGCGGTAGCGGTATCGGACGGTCGACAC
>NZ_CAKJTM010000022.1:2027-53970 GCF_917627345.1 Protofrankia sp. CiP3
ACCACCAAACATACTTGGTCTATGGACATCTCCGATGACTATCGGCGCGGTAGACACGTGGTTTCCGCGCTTCACATTCACTTGGTCTTCGTGACGAAGTACCGGCGTGGGGTGTTCGACGCGGCGATGCTCAACACCTGCGAGCAGACCATGCGCGACGTGTGCGCCGACTTCAGCGCCCGCCTCGTCGAGTTCAACGGGGAGGACGACCACGTACACCTGCTGGTCGAATATCCGCCCAAAATCGCCGTGTCCACGCTCGTGAACAGCCTCAAGGGTGTGTCCGCGCGGATGCTGCGCGCCGAGTTCACCGGCCGGGTGAACCGGGCCTCGATGCGCGGGCATTTCTGGTCCCCGTCCTACTTCGCTGCCTCAGCTGGCGGAGTGCCCATTTCGGTGTTGCGCGAGTACATCGAAGGGCAGCGGCGGCCAGCCCCGATGCGCTAACCCCGCCCTGAACGGCGGGGCTTGCGCGCTACGTTTCCCGGTCATACCGCCGGCCGTACCTGGACAGGACCTCGACGGCCAGAACCGGCAGGCGCGCATCCTTGTCAGGCAGTACGAGAACGTCGGGTTGAAACCTCTTCTTCAGCGACACGGGCACGTCGAACGGTGCGACCAGAGTCCGTTTCAGACCCTGCTCGGCCGCAAGGAGGATGGAGCCGAGCCGGAGCACAACTCGTTGGTGGTCGTAGCCGGGGGCTGGGCTCACGACGACGACGCCGTCGAGGAGTTCCCAGCGCCGCCGGTCGTCGGGCGCCTGGTCGAGGTGGTCGGTGGTGTAGCCGCCGGGGTCGACGGCATGGAGGTAGGCCAGACCTTCGTCGAAGTCGACCCGGCCGACCGGCAGCGGCCACTCGACGAGGCCGGTGATGTCCAGCGGCTGACCGAGCGGCCTGTCCTGCGGCTCCTGCGCCATCGGGTCACGGTTCACCGCCACAGCTGTCATGGTGCCACTCCTCCTCGGATTCGGACGGCACATTTGCTGTGAAGCAAAAGCCGATGAGTGACTGATTTACGACGATGAGCGAAGAATCGTCCGTTGGCTCGCAGTGACCCGGTGGCCGGGTGTTCGAATCATGGGGTTCCCGGGCGTGTCGTGCCTGGTCAGCCGACGATAGAGGGGTGGGTGACGCCGGGGTTCCGCTCACGACCGCCATGGCGCAGAGCGCGCACAACGCCGTGACGGGCGCAACGCCGGATGAACCGATACCGGACGAGCCGGACGAGCCGGACGAGCCGACGGGTACAGCCAGGCGCCGGTGGTGGACGCGGATACGGCCGGTGGACGCCGTCTGTGTCGGCGGCCTCGCGGCGCAGACCATCTGGGCGTCGGTCAGCGTGCTGCTGATCCCACGGCTTATCGGCACCCACCCTGTCCTGCTCGAGCTGCTCGGTGCCACGTCTCCAGCCATGGTCGCCGCGGGCGCGTTCGCTCGGGCCGGCAGGGCCGGCCTCGTCGCAGCCCTCACAGCGCCGACGGTCGGGTGGGTGCCGCTGGATGTGTTCGGCTGGTGGGCGGGACGCCGGTACGGGCGGCCGGCGGTCGACATCGTCACCCGTGGGCATCCCCGGAGCGTCGAGTTCGCCAGCCGTGTCGACCGGATGGCGCGACGGTGGGGATTCGGCGCGCTGGTGCTCGCGCCCTGGCTGCCCGTCCCGAATCAACTGATCTATGCGGCCACCGGCTGGCACGGCATGTCGCTGGTCCGGTTCCTGATCGGCGACGCCATTGGTACGACCCTGCGTACCGGAGTGATCGTCAGTCTGGGCTACGCCGTGGGCGACCAGGCGGTCGATCTCGCCACCGCGATCTCCCACGACACCGTTCTCAGCTTTGTCACGCTGACCGCTCTGATGCTGTCCTGGACGGTCTTCCGTAACCGCCGGAGCCTGCGCGGTCTACTTGCCCGTGCTCGCCCCCGCCCGTGGGCGTCGCGAACGCCGCGGCGGGTCCGGGGCCAGCCGCCGACGCCGGACCCGTCAGACCCGCCGGGCGGTTCCACGCCGGGCCCACCGGGCGGGTCCTGACCGGCAGAGCATGGGCCAGCGCCGGGCGGGATCACACCCGGCGGGGGTCAGCGCCAGGCGGTCTCCGAGACAGGGGAGCGGCCGATGAGCGGACGCCACCACGACTCGTTGTCGCGGTACCAGGCGACGGTCTCCCGCATCCCGTCGGCGAAGCCGATCTCGGGTGCCCAGCCGAGCTCGGTCCGCAGCTTGGATGAGTCAAGCAGGTAACGCCGGTCGTGCGACGGCCGGTCCGGCACGATCGTCTTCAGCGACGCGGGCAGCCCGAGCTCACGGAGGATGGTGTCGGCGATGGTCTCGATGTCGGCCTCGACGCCGCTGCCGACATGGTAGGTCTCGCCGACCCGGCCCCGCTCGAGCACCGCGTCGATCGCCCGGCAGTGGTCGGCGACGTGCAGCCACTCCCGGCGGTTGCGCACCGAGGCGTACAGCGGCAGGTTCTCACCCTGCAACGCCCGGGTGACGAACAGCGGGATGACCTTCTCCGGGAACTGGTACGGCCCGTAGTTGTTCGAGCAGTTCGTGATGGTCACGGGCAGGTCGTAGGTCAGGCCGTAGGCGCGTACCGCGTGGTCGCCGCCGGCCTTGGCCGCGTTGTACGGCGTGCGGGGCAGATAGGGGGAGTCCTCGGTGAAGGCGCCCGGGTCGTCGAGGTCCATGTCGCCGTAGACCTCGCACGTCGAGATCTGGTGGAAGCGCCCCACGCCGACCGTGCGGGCGGCCTCCAGCAGCGTCTGGGTGCCGATGACGTTGGTGGAGAAGAAGTCACCCGGGCGGATGATCGCCAGGCTGTTGTGCGACTCAGCGGCGAAGTTGATCACAATGTCGACGCGGTGCTCCCGCAGCAGCGATTCGATCAGCTCGCGGTCGCGGATGTCGCCGTGCACGAAGGTGATCGCGTCCAGCACGTCGGTGAGGTTCTCCCGGCAGCCCGCGTAGGTCAACGAGTCCAGGGCGACCAGCTGGTCGCCAGCGTGGTGCTCGCGCCAGTATCGGATGAAGTTTGACCCGATGAAGCCAGCGGCCCCGGTCACCAGCAGCGTCGACATGGTGTGAACGTCCCCCCTTGGGATGAAGTCGGGATCGGCGGCCCCCGGACCGCCCGGACGCCAGCCTCTCATGTCGGTTACTCAGCCCACTGCTCAGCCCACGCCAGGTGCTCAGCCCGGCCGGGCGGGTGCGCTGGCGCTGGTGGCGGGGCCGCCGCGGTGATGGCGGCGGGGCTGCCACACCGCGCTCGAGCGCGGTGGCTCCCTCCGGACGTCGCCTGCGCGCCGCCCGCCGGGCACGACGGCGACGAAGGTGACGAACGTGGTTCCCACCGGCTGCGCCCGGTGCACCCAGGTACGGGCGAGCCGGGTGACCGTACTCTGTGACTATGGGCTCGGTGGTGAAGTTCGTGGGCGCAGGCCGGGTGCCGAGGCACGCGATCGAAGTTCGACCAGACAGGCCCTTCGTTCGCTGACGTCCCAGGAAGGCCACGTACATCCATGATCATCGCGTCCGACCTGGAGTTGCGCGCTGGCGCCCGGACTCTTATCGAGGCGGTGTCGTTCCGTATCCAGCCGGGTGACCGGATCGGGCTTGTCGGCCGCAACGGCGCGGGTAAGACGACGCTGCTCAGGACGTTGGCCCGCGAGACGCTGCCGTTCGCCGGAAAGGTCGACCTCCGAGGTGACCTCGGTTATCTCCCCCAGGAGCCCCGGGCCGGCGACCCGGCGGACAGCGCCCGTGACCGTGTCCTGTCCGCCCGCGGCCTCGATGTGATCGTGCGGGAGATGGAAAAACTCCAGGTGGAAATGGCGGAGCTGGTCGACGATGCCGCGCGGGACGTGGCGATCCGTCGCTACGGCCGTCTTGAGGAGCGTTTCGGCACCCTCGGCGGATATGCGGCCGAGGCCGATGCGGCCCGGATCTGCTCCGCGCTGGGGCTCGCGGACAGGGTGCTCGGCCAGCAGCTGGAGACGCTGTCCGGTGGCCAGCGCCGTCGGGTCGAGCTGGCTCGCATCCTGTTCGCCGGCGCCGGTGACAGCGACGCCACCTTGCTGCTCGACGAGCCCACCAACCACCTCGACGCCGACTCGATCATCTGGCTGCGTGAGTTCCTGCGCTCCCACAGCAGCGGGCTCGTGGTGGTCAGCCACGATGTCGATCTGCTGGACCGCTGCGTCAACAAGGTTTTCTACCTCGACGCCACCCGCGCCGCGCTGGATGTCTACAACGTCAACTGGAAGACCTACCTGGCCCAGCGGGAGCTTGACGAGCGCCGTCGGCGGCGGGAGCGGGCCAACGCCGAGAAGAAGATCGATGCCTTGAAGGCCCAGGCCGACAAGATGCGGGCGAAGGCCACCAAGGCCCGCGCGGCCCACCAGATGGACCGCCGGGCCGACCGGCTTGCCGCCGGGCTCGCCGAGGTGCGGGTCGCGGACCGGGTCGCCAAGCTGCGGTTCCCCGATCCGGCTCCGTGCGGACGGACCCCGCTGACCGCCACCGGCCTGTCGAAGTCCTATGGGTCGCTGGAGGTCTTCACCGGAGTCGACCTGGCCATCGACCGTGCCGCGCGGGTCGTCATCCTCGGCCTCAACGGTGCTGGCAAGACGACCCTGCTGCGGATGCTCGCCGGTGTCGAGTCCCCGGACACGGGCGAGGTCCACCACGGTCATGGGCTTCGGCTGGGCTACTACGCCCAGGAGCACGAGACCCTGGACATCAACCAGTCGGTGCTTGACAACATGCGTGCTACCGCGCCGAGTACCTCCGACGTGGAGCTGCGCCGCATCCTCGGCGCCTTCCTGTTCAGCGGCGACAGCGTGGCCCAGCCGGCCGGCACGTTGTCGGGCGGGGAGAAGACCAGGCTGGCGCTGGCCGGCCTGGTGTGCAGCGCCGCGAACGTGCTGCTGCTGGACGAGCCCACCAACAACCTTGACCCGGCGTCGCGGGACGAGGTCCTCGCGGCCCTCGCCACGTTCCGCGGAGCGGTCGTGTTGGTCACCCATGATCCGGGCGCGGTGGAGGCGCTGGCCCCGGACAAGGTGCTCATGCTGCCGGACGGGGTCGAGGATTCCTGGTCCGAGGATCTTGTCGAACTGATCACGCTTGCCTGACCGGAGCGGGCGCCGGTGTATCCGCCGGCCGTGCCACAACCGGTGGGGGAGCGCCGAGCAAGGGATGGTCGTGTGAGCGCGGAAGGCGGCACGAAGGCGGTTCTGGCCGCGCTGTCGGCCAATCTGGGGATCGCGGCGGCGAAGTTCGTTGGCTTCCTCATCACCCGGTCGTCGTCGATGCTGGCCGAGTCCATCCACTCGGTCGCGGACTCGGGCAACCAGGTCCTGCTGCTCGCGGGCCAGCGGCACGCGGCCCGGCCAGCTGATGAGGAACACCCCTTTGGCTACGGCCGCTCGCGTTACATCGCCGGCTTCCTCGTCGCGATCGTGTTGTTCAGCGTCGGCGGGCTGTTCTCGGTCCATGAGGGGGTGGCGAAGCTGCGCCATCCCCATGAGCTCGACAGCGCGCTGGTGGCGATCGTCATCCTGCTGGTCGCGACCGCGCTGGAGGGATTCTCCCTGCGGACCGCGGTCGCCGAGGCCCGGCACGTCAAAGGAGCCGCCTCCTGGTGGGAGTTCATCCACGCCGCGCGTGCCCCGGAGCTGCCGGTGGTGCTGATGGAAGATCTTGCCGCGCTGGTGGGCCTCGTGTTCGCGCTTGCCGGCATCGGTCTCACCATCGTGACCGGCGACCCGGTCTGGGATGCCGTGGGCACGCTCGCGATCGGCATCCTGCTGCTGGCGGTGGCCGTGATCGTGGCGGTCGAGACCCAGGCGATGCTGGTCGGGGAGGCGGCCACCCCGGCGATGGTCGCCGCCATCCGCGGCGCTCTCGCGGAATCGCCGCACATCACCCGGGTCATCCACCTGCGCACGCTGCACCTCGGCCCGGACGAACTGCTCGTGGCAGCCAAGATCGGAATGGATGTCACGCTTACCCTGCCGGCTGTCGCGTACGCGATCGACAGCGCTGAGGCGCGGCTGCGGGCGGCTGTACCGATCGCGCGCAGGGTCTACCTGGAACCGGACATCGCCCGGGAGGCCGATGAACCGCCCGTGCGAGCGATGAACCGCCCGTCGGCTGGCCGCTGACGCCGCCGGGCGCGCCGGCTGGTCGGCACACCCGCTTGGGGCAGGCGCTCGGTCGGGGCAGATGGCCGGTTAGGCCAGTTGGCCGGCGCCGGCTGTCACAGCGTCCCGGGCAGGAAGGCGCGGGCGACAATCGCGCTGAGGGCTCCGACGCTGGTCAGGCCCAGCGGAAGGGCTCCTGCCTGGGTCATGTCGCCTGGACGGTCCGGGCGTGGGTCAGGCGCCAGCGCGGGCACCAGCAGCCAGCAGTAGAACGGCAGCCAGGACCGCTCGGGATCGACCGCGGCCAGGCCGGTCAGCATCCCGCACCCGATCGCGGGGACGGCACCGGCGAGAAAGGGCCATCCAGGGGTGAGCCGGACGCGCCGCGCCGCCCGGATGATCGTTGGCCCGCAGGCGACCAGCACAACCGTGAGGCTGGGAGGAACGCGCGCGACCCACGCTGGCACACCCGAGCCGGTGCCGGGGATGTGCGCGGCGGCCTGGGCCACCTGGTCACGCGCGACAGCCAGCCCGTCCGGCCAGGAGAACCCCAGCAGCGCGGCCACGGACAGCGGCAGCAGAACGCACGCGCCGGTGATCACGTTGAGGAGCGGTCGCCGACGGACGAAGTAGACGGCCACAACCGCGACACCCAGCCAGGGGATCCCGTAGCCGCACAGCGTCGCCACGCCGATGCCCAGCCCACATGCTGCCGCCCACCACAGCCGCCGCCCTGGCTCGGAGCCGATGACCCCGAGCGTGACGAATGCGGCGGCGAGTGTCGCTGCCAGCGCGTCCGCGGCCGGGAGCCATACCGCCCACGGCGCCAGCACCAGCACCGGGACGAACCGCCGGGCGGTCCGTTCATGGCACAGCGACCGGACCGCGATCGTGACCAGCGGGACGGTGGCCGCGCCCACGAGCGTCAGCATGGCGCCGAGCGCGCTCGGCGCCCGCATCCCCAGCCGCGTCAGCGCCCACAGCAACAGCGTCAGGCCGGGGGGATGGGTGCGGGTGTCGTAACCGTAGGCGGCGGCGTGCTGGGCGTACGTCCGCAGGAACCCCAGCGGATCCGCGCCCACGGCGGCCATGTCCGACAGGTAGCCCCGCTCGTCGCCCAGCGGGGCGGCCAGGCCGCCACAGCCGCTCACCAAGGCCAATGCCAGGGTCCACGCCACCGATGCCGCGTATCCGACGGCCAGCAGCGGACCCCACCGGATCCGGATGTGAAGATCCTGCCATACCGCGACGATGACCACGGTCATGACGGCCGGAGCGAGGAGGGAGGCCAGCGAAATATGCGCGCGTCGCTCCACCGTGAACGGCATGCCGACAAGCGTCTTCGGCAGCGGCACGGTATCGCTCCCGCCGCTGCGCAGCAGTGCGGTCAGGCCCAGACAGGCGATTACCGCACCGATCCACACCGCGATTTCCCCGAGCCCGGCGCTGCCCGCACCGGGTTCTCCGCCGGCTTGCCGGCTGCCGCCTGGATCCTGGCCGCCTGATCGAATCGAGGTCCGCAAAGACGTTCTCACGACCGCACGCCCGGCGCAATGACCACATGTGCACCGTAGCCAGGTCGACGCCGCTGGGTCCGGATGGTGCACGATGTTCCTGGCGCGGATTCGACGATGTCCGTTGCGGCGCGCTGAAGTCCCTGTTCGGCCAGCCAGGGCGATGAGGGACGCTGGTCTTCACTGGCGTCGGCGGACGCGCTGTTTCTCTTGCCGGGTGGGCGGAACAGCTGTGCTCCCGTGGCCGGGCGTTGGTGTTCCGGTGGCGGGAGGAAGGGAAAAGCTGGGCCTATCCGGGGGGTTGCTCGGGCGCGCGAAGAGGATCAGTGTGATGGATCACATGCGCTTCGAGTGGCGCGTTCACCGCGACTGAGTGAAGATCGGTTCGCAGATCATCTATCACGGAGGGGGCCACATTGGCCGAGCTTAGGAAAGGAACCCGGATCACCGGCGCGGAGCGCGACAAGCTTGCATCAGAGCTTCGGAAGAAGTATGAGGCGGGCCAGAGTATCCGCCTCCTCGCTGAGTCGTCGGGTCGTTCGTACGGGTTCGTTCATCGGATCCTCTCGGAGTCCGGAACGACTCTGAGAGGCCGAGGCGGCGCAACCCGAGGCAGTAAGAAGAAGAGCGTCTGATCATGTCGCGACCGGCCGCCGTCGATCTGGCGGCGGCCGGGGTGACCCTGGCGATCGACGGTTCACGGGCGACCGTAACCATTGATCGCCAGGATCACGACGCCGGATGGGCGCGTGCCGCGTCCACCGCGGGAGCGCTGGCGGATATCGGGAGATGTCTAGCCGGGAACATCCGGCTTGTGCTTCTGCGGATCATCGGTGGTTTACCGTGCCCCGATCATGGCCGAGTCGATTCAGCCGCCGCTGACGGCGTGGAGCGGCCCGGTATGGCGGGTATGGCGGGCGTCGGTGTGGCTGGTGTGGGCAGCCGGCCGGCCGCCCAGTGCTGGTTGTCCCGGCCCGACCTGTTCAGCGTCGCTGTCGTCAGCGGGTACGCCGTGGACGCGCTTCACCTGGCGCTCGCCTGCGATCTGCGGGTTTTCTGTGAGGACGCATATCTGGCCATGACCGGAATCCACCAGGGTCTTGTCCCGGCGCTGGGCGTGTCCCACACGTTGGTTGATCTGATTGGTTACAGCCGGGCGCTTGATCTCTGCGTGACGGGACGCATGTTGTCCGGGAGGCAAGCGTATGAACTGGGGCTCGCGGAGCGGCTGGCGGCCCCAGGCGATCGGGATGACACGGTGGAGGAGCTCGTGACCGGGCTGCTGGCGGCACCCCGCGGGCTGGCCGTTGAGATCAAGGCGCTGCTGCTGCACAGCCGTGAGCGCACCCGGACGGATCAGTTGCGGGCCGAACGCGATGCCTGGCTCCGCACCGCGCGGGAGGCCGCGTCAGCGGGATGAGATGTCCCCGGGCTGAGAGCGCGGGAATGATCCGCTGGTGAGGCCTGCTTACAGTGTTACACAAGCAGCGGCATCGATTCCTGGGGTGGACTGATGAGATTTGCGGAGGGCGGGCCGCCCATCAGCGCACGGGCTTTCCAACGTGATCGTTCGATCGTGCATCAGAAACTTCGGCCAGGTACTCTGCGCCGGATCGTGGAGTTCGCACGCCCGTACCGGCGGATGCTGGCCGGTTTCCTCGTGTTGATCATAATTGACGCGGCGCTGGGCGCCACTACGCCGCTCATCTTCAAATCGATCATTGATGATGGCATCATCCCCGGCCGGGTGGGTGTTGTGGAGGCACTCGCGGCACTGGTCGGGATGATCGCCGTCATCAGCGCGCTGCTGGCGCTGGCACAGCGCTGGTTTTCCGCCCGCATCGGCGAAGGCCTCATCTTCGACATGCGGTCACGGGTCTTTGATCATATCCAGCGCCAGCCGCTGGCCTTCTTCACCCGCACCCAGACCGGCGCGCTGATCTCCCGGTTGAACAACGACGTCCTGGGCGCGCAGTCGGCCTTCACCGGGACACTGTCCGCCGTCCTGTCCAACGTCGTATCCGTCGGTTTCGTGCTTGCCGCGATGGTCGCGCTGTCGTGGCAGATCACCGTCGTGTCGTTGGTCCTGCTGCCGGTGTTCATCATCCCGGCGCGGCTGCTCGGCCCGAAACTCGCCACGCTCACCCGGGAGGGCTACGGGCTCAACGCCGAGATGAACACGACGATGACCGAACGGTTCAACGTGTCGGGGGCGATGCTCGTCAAGCTTTACGGCCGCCCGTCAACGGAGAACCACGGCTTTGTCGCCAAGGCCGCCCGCGTCCGCGACATCGGGGTGACCCAGGCCATGTACGGCCGGATCTTCTTCGTCTCGCTGACCATGGTCGGGGCGCTGGCAACCGCGATCGTCTACGGGGTCGGCGGACGCTTCGCGGCCGAGGGCGCGCTCGAGGTGGGCACGGTCGTCGCGCTGACGTCGTACCTCTCCCGCCTCTACGGGCCGCTGACCCAGCTGTCGAACGTCAACGTGGACGTGATGACCGCGCTGGTCTCCTTCGAGCGGGTGTTCGAGATCCTCGACCTGACGCCGGCCATCGCCGACCGGCCGGACGCGGTCGACCTGCCGCGCGGGTCCGCGACGATCGAGTTCGACAACGTCGACTTCGGTTACCCGGCCGCGGACGAGGTCTCACTGGCATCGCTGGAGTCGGTGGCGGTGCTCGACGGACGGGTGCCCGAGCCCGTCCTGCACAACGTCTCGTTCCGGGTGGCCCCCGGTGAGCTGGTGGCGCTGGTAGGCCCGTCCGGCGCCGGCAAGACGACGATCAGCCAGCTGGTGCCGCGGATGTATGACGCGCGTTCCGGCACGGTGCGCGTCGGCGGCCATGACGTCCGCGACGTCACCCTGCGATCACTGCGCGACGCCGTGGGCGTTGTCACCCAGGACGCGCATCTGTTCCACGACACGATCCGGGCGAATCTCGCCTACGCCCGTCCGGAGGCGAGCGAGGAGCAGATGTGGTCGGCGATGGAGGCGGCCGCGATCTCCTCCGTCGTGCGGGCGCTGCCCGACGGCCTCGACACGGTTGTCGGTGACCGTGGCTACCGCCTCTCCGGCGGTGAGAAGCAGCGCCTGGCCATCGCCCGGCTGCTGCTCAAGGAGCCTTCGATCGTGGTTCTCGACGAGGCCACCGCGCACCTGGACAGTGAGTCCGAAGCGGCGGTCCAGCGGGCGCTGGCCACCGCCCTGGCCGGCCGGACAGCGCTGGTGATCGCGCATCGCCTGTCAACGGTCCGCGATGCCGACCGGATCCTGGTGATCGAGGACGGCCGGGTGGCCGAAAGCGGGCGGCACTCCCAGTTGCTGGCCAGCGGCGGCTTGTACGCGGAGCTGTACCGCACCCAGTTCGAAGGCCAGCGTCCGGTTCCGCCGGTGCTGGTGGCCGAGGGCCGGGCCCCGCGCGATCGCGACGAGCCCGAAGCCGTGGCCACGGCTGTCAGCTAGTACGGTGACCGACCGGCCGTGTTCTTCTCAGGCCTGGTCGCCCGGTGGCCCGCCCGACGTGCCAGGCGACGTTTTCCGTATATGTGTGCCCGGATTCACCGCGGACCGGCCGGGCCATTTCACGCGGGCCGTCCGGGCTGTTGCCGCGGGCCGGACGGCGTCACATCCCCGGGGTGCCGGGGACGGGCACGACTACGCCGGGCGTCCTTTGCCACTGTCGGTGGGAGTCTGGTCAGCGGCGTCATCGCCACTCGCCGACGCCGCATCGGGCTCGTCATGCGGGAGGGAAATGTCGACATCGCCGGACGGATGGCGGTGGATCGCCGGGTTTTCACTCATCTGCCTGCCCACCGTGACCTGGGTAGTTATCTGGACCTGCCCGCCTACGCAGCCGCTGGGGAGCTCACCGGTGAGCTCTCGGCTCCGGTGCCGACGCCCTGATCCGGTTCGTGTCCACGCGCTCCGCAGCAGTGCGGACACGTTGACCGTACGCCTAGTCGCCACATAACGCAGCCGATGGCGTAGCCGGGTCCTTTTTCCTGTAGACGAAAAACGTTCCGGGTGTCGTTCAGTCGATAGCGGGGGCGGTGTCCAGGGCCCCCGCATCATTTCCTAGGCTTATCCCGTGTCTCGTCGCGCGAAAATTGTGTGCACACTCGGTCCGGCCACCAGCTCTCCCGACATGATCCGGGCGCTGGTCGAAGCCGGGATGGATATTGCCCGTCTCAACCTCTCGCATGGCTCCCATGATCAACATGTCGAGACCTACCTGCGCATCCGCGCCGCCGCTGACGCCGTCGGGCGCAGCGTCGGCATCCTGGTCGATCTTCAGGGGCCGAAGATCAGGCTGGGGAAGTTCGGCTCCGGGCAGGTCACCCTGCTGCCCGGCCAGCACTTCACGATCACCACCGATGACGTCGTCGGTGACCAGAACCGCGTGGGAACAACGTTCTCGGGGCTGACCGCCGATGTCTCCAAGGGGGACCGCATCCTCGTCGACGACGGCCGGCTGGTGCTCGATGTCACAGACGTGATCGGCGCCGACGTCCATACGACGGTTGCCATCGGTGGGCCAGTCAGTGATCACAAGGGTATGAACATTCCGGGCGCGGCCCTCGGCGTGCCCGCGTTGACCGACAAGGACACCGAGGACCTCCGTTTCGGGCTCAGCCTGCCCGCTGACATGATCGCTTTGTCCTTTGTCCGGTCGGCCGCCGACATCGAGAAGGTGCGGACGGTGATGGACGAGGCCGGTGTGCGTATCCCCGTCCTTGCCAAGATCGAGAAACCGCAGGCTGTCGATCAGCTTGAGGAGATCGTCGAAGCCTTCGACGGTCTGATGATCGCGCGTGGCGACCTGGGCGTGGAAATGCCCCTGCAGGTCGTGCCGCTGGTCCAGAAACGTGCTGTGTCATGGGCGCGCGAGCGCGCGAAGCCCGTGATCGTGGCCACCCAGGTGCTGGAGTCAATGGTCCACGCCCCCCGGCCCACCCGTGCCGAGGCCAGCGACTGCGCCAACGCGGTCCTGGACGGCGCTGACGCGATCATGCTGTCGGCGGAGACCAGCGTCGGTGACTACCCCATCGAGGCGGTGTCCACGATGGCTCGGATCATCGAGACGGTAGAGGTGGATCTTTCTCGGATCCCGCCCCTGCGGACCCGTCCACGGACGGTCGGCGGCGCCCTGGCCGAAGCCGCGGCGAACGTCGGCGGCGCTATGGGGGCCCGTTACCTCGTCGCGTTCACCCAGAGCGGGGACACCGCGCGGCGGCTCGCCCGGTATCGCAGTCCCATCCCGTTGCTGGCCTTCACCCCGGTGCCGGCGGTCCGCAGCCAGCTGGCTCTGCTGTGGGGCGTCGAGACCTTCCTGGTGCCGTTCGCGCACAGCACGGACGAGATGGTTCGGCAGGTCGACAGCGCGTTGCTGCACCTGGAGCGTTGCCGGCCGGGTGAACTGGTTGTCGTGGTCGCGGGGACACCGCCGGGGGTGGCCGGGATGACCAACACCATCCGGGTGCACCGCATCGGCGAAGAGGTATAGCCCCGCCCCAGCGAGTGCCTTCGGCACGATCTGGGGAGGCCCGTCTCCTGAGCTGGTCGTTGTGGGGGGTTTGTAGATCACCTGATGGTGGTCTGCAAGGGGGAGGGGCTGGTGCGTCCGCTCCGCGCAAACCTGGGGACCCCTGGCTCGCGGGCCGCGGCCGAGCCGCGAGAGGACGGATCAGCCCGTAGTGCCCGCGCCACGATGATGCGGCCCGGGGCTGGGCTGGGCATCCGCGCGCTGTGCGTCCCGGCCGGCGGATGTGGCTGATCAGGTTTACTGGGTGGTCAGGCGAACGGATGGCAGGACTGTCCCACGGTCGTGGCAGTGTGCGCCATTGGTGTGAACGCCGCTGTTCCAGCGGGCGGAGGTCCTGGGGACCCGCGAGGCGATGGCCTGGTTCCCGGGGGCTTCAGCTCCCTGGGCCATTCGCCGGACCCCGACCCGGCCCAACCGACCCGGGAGCGTGTCATGACCGAACAGCCGGCGCGGCGGCCTCGTGAAACAGACCGCGGCGACGATGCCGCCGAGGGGCAGGGATCTTCGCCGGCTGAGGCCCAGCCCGGTACGGAGCGCCCGGCGGCTCCGTCCGGCCCGTCCGCCGATCGGCCGGATCCGCGGACCGAGGCACCCGCCCCGCGCCGGACAGGCACAGTGCAGCCGCGTGGGCAGTCCGGGGCGCACCGCTCCCCGCCGGCCGCTGCCCCTTCATTTGCTGCCCCTTCGTCTGGCGCCCCCGCCGGCGCTGCTGTGTCCCCCTCCGAACGGGGCTCCGGCGGCCAGCCGCCGGTGGCGCGCCCGGCGCAGGCGAGTCCTCGACCGGTGAGTCCCGCGCCGGCCCGGCCCGCGCCGGCCCGGCCCGCACCGGAACGGCCCGCACCGGAACGGATGCTGCCAGTGGCTCAGCGGCGGGTGGTGTCTCAACGGACCGAGGCACCGGCCGGCACGACGGCCGCGGCGGTGTCGACCGGCCAGGGTGACAACGGGCCATCGCGGTCCGGACCGGAGCGCCAGCAGACCCCGCGGCCCGCACCGGGCCGTGCCGACGCGGACGCCGCGAAGGACTCAAACGGCGCGGGTGCCCGCCCGGACCCAGCCGCGGCTTCCTCCCGGCAGGCGGCACCCGGGCGACCGGCCGCGCCGAGTCCCGCATCCAGCCCTGCCGCCGGCCCCGCTCGGACAGCGCCGGGGCTGTCGGCGACGCCCCGTGCGGAACCTTCGCGCACGGAGAATCGCCAGGCTGAGACCCGGCGGCCCCCGCAGCCCCGGCAGGCGGCACCGAACAGGCCCCGGCCGGCTGATCGCGGGCCGATGGACCGCCAGCCGGGCGGCGCGGCATCCGAGGCGGCCAAACCCACCGAGACCAGGTCACCCGCGGCGCCGCGGCCTTCCCTGGAGGCTCCCACCACGCGGATTTCCCCGCATCGATCACGGTCACCAGCGCCGGAGACAGGCTCCGAGCGTGCCGAGCCGCCACCCTGGACGCCCGCGTCCCAGCCCCACTCGCGGAGCGGAGCGCAACCGTCCGCGCCAGCGGGACAGCCTCGGCCACCGGGGCCCGCGCCGGAGCGCGCGCACGCCGCGCGGCCACCGGGCCCGGATGAGCGTCCGCGGCCGTCAGACGGGCAGCGGCCAGCCGTGGCCGACCGCCCGGAGGCGTCCCGCCCGGTCCAGGGGCGTGACACCCTGTACCCATTTCCGCAGCATCGGGACTTCGACGTTCCGTCCGCTGCGTCCGCCGAGCCGGGCGGGGCGCAGCGAGGCCCGGTCGGGCACCGGCCGGCGTATCCGAGTGCCGACCCGGTGTTCGGGTACCACGGGCGTACCGCTGAGCCGTCCGCTCCCACCAGCGGCCCGCGGGAGCGCGATCGTGCTCCTTTCCGCGCTCCCGCGGAAGCCGGCCACCCTGGCGCCGGACTGGCCGGCGGATGGGAGCCGGCTACGGCAGCCCCGGACATGAGCCTCGACGGCCGGGCTGGTGAGCTGCCCCAGGCGCGCCTGCGAGCCCCAGCAGGGAGATCTGGGCAGCTCCTTTCGGCCGAGCCTGCCGTTGCCCGGCAGCGTGCCGGCTGGGATGCCGATGCTCGGGAGAGCGCTGCCGAGGACGCCCCTGCCAGCGGTGTGGCTGCCGAACCGCCGCTGGGCACCGAGCGTGGCATCGTCGATCCGGATTGGGCTGTGCCGCCGCGGCCGGCCAGGGCCGGCCGGCTCGCCGGCCTTGTCGTCGGTACGGCGGGCGCGGTCACCGGAGCGGGCGCGGTGTTGCCGTGGAGCACGCTGAGCAGCGGGGCGGAGACCCGTACGTTTTCGGGGCTGACGGTTGGCGACGGTCGTGTGACACTGGTTGTCGGTGCCGTCCTGTTGATGATCGGCTTCGCGCGCCTGTTCGGGCGTCCGGCGGGGGCAGCGGATGGAGTGGTTGCGCGGGTGCTCGCGGCCGGGGTCACGGTGCTGTCCACGATGGACATCATCGCGGGACCGCCGTCGCTGTCATCCTTCCGTGGCATTTCAGCTGATCAGATAAGCGTTGTTCCCGGGCCCGGTGTCGTCCTGACCCTGGTTGCCGGGCTGGTCGCGCTTGTTGGTAGCTGGTTGTTGCGGCCCGCGCGCGTGATCCGGCGGTGAACACCCAAGGATCAGGATTGGCTGGCCGGCTGGTGGGCCAGCCAATCAGCTCCGCGGGGCGGCTGGCGCCATGGTCGGCCCGCGCCGGCTGACCGTACAGGGAGGAAGGTGTGTCCGAACAGGATCGCAGTCCATGGGGGCCGCCGACCGAGCGCATCGCTGACTGGAGCGGCGAGACCGATGCGGGCGGCCCGCAATCCCGACCCACCGGTGACGACCGCGGACACGAGCAGGCACGGCGGTGGCAAGCGGAAAGGCGCGCGGCAATGGCCCGTACGGCCGATCCGCGCTGGGCCCGATCCGACGATGGCCCGCCGGCGGCGGACTGTGTCGCCGTGGACGCCCTGGACGCTTGGGGAGTCCCGAATGAGCTGGCGGGCGCTGGAGAACATCAGCTGTGGGGCGCGCCACTGGGGGCCGACGCGCGGGATGCCATCGCCGACGCGAGCACAGCTGGCGGCGCCGGGCCGGGCCTGAGCCGAACACTCGGCGGCTTGGTGGTGCTTGCCGCCGGTGCCGCGACAGCCATCGCTTCGTTCATGACGTGGGCTACCGTGAGCGCTTTCGGGCTGATCGAGATTTCGGTCAAGGGCACCGACGCGGAGCAGTACGGCGCGACGACGCTGCTGTTCGGTGTCGTGTCCGCCGTTCTCGGCGGGACGCTGATGGTCCGTGCGCGAAGCGGGCTGCTCTGGATCCTCGCCGCGGTCACCGGGTCCATGATCGTTCTTATGGCGGTGCTCGACCTGTTCCAGCTCCTGCGTGGCACCCGGCCGGCCGGGATGGATCTTGGCATTTCGGTCCGGGTCGGGCCAGGTCTGTGGATCACGCTTCTCGGCGGCTTTGCCGTTGTCGGCGGTTCGCTGTTCGCCCGCTTCGGGTCACGCCGCGGCCGTCCCTGACAGGGGCATCCCCGGTATGGCCGTCCCCCATATGGGGGTCCTTTCGTCCTGAGCTGTGGGGTCATGACACCGCGTGGCATCCGGGCCAAGCTGGGTGACGGTCGCTCAGTGGCCCCGAACGGCGCGCGTTTCCACCCTGAGACGGGGGGCGGGGTGGGACGCGGCCTGAGGGACAGCGCGGGAGACGGGTGACAGGTGGGCTCAGGACACGGCATGCCGAGGGGGTCCGCCCAGCTCTCTAGCGGGGGCGGGGGCGGGCGTGGGGTCATCCGGTGCCGTCGGGCCTGAGATGGCCGTCTTCCACCGCCCGGCGGTACAGATCGATCTTTGTTGTCGCGTCGCGGCCGACCTTGCGGTACTTCATCCTGACCCGTTCGATGTACTGCTTGGCGGTCTCGGTCCCCACGTTCATGCGTTTGCCCACCAACTTCATGGGCATCCCGCCCGCGTACAGCCGCAGCGCCTCGCGCTCCTGCGCGGACAGCGCCGGGCGATCCGGCGCGTCGTCGGTGAGCAGGACGAAGGCGAGCTGGGGCGATACCCAGCCGTTCCCGGCCGCCGCGGCCCGGATGGCCGTGGCCAGATCATCAACGGTTTCGGTCTTCGGCACGAAACCGTACGCACCGGCGCGGATGGCCTCACGGACAGCGGCCGGCGCCGCTGTCGCGCTGAACACGACCACGGCGGGGCCGGTGTCGGTCAGCCGCCGGATGTTGTCCGGCGCGGTGCTGCCATCACCGAGGTCGAGGTCGAGCAGGACGACGTCGGCGTGCCTTCCCGGGCCGGTGAGCAGTTCCGCCATGTTGGCGGCCTTGGCCACGAGTGTGCAGTCGGGCGTCCCCGCGAGCAGTCCCTCGAGCCCGTGCAGGACGATGGGATGATCATCAACGGCCGCGACGGAGATCATTCGATCCGCGGCGCAGGGGCTCGGGCCGCGGGGCCTGGCAGGGCCTACCACTTCACCCTTTCGAACATCTTGGTCCCTTCGGATCGGTTAAGAGCGCCCGGCAATAGGGGACGCGGCGTCGCGGGGCTGGGGCACGCACCTCGCCACGTTGTCGTCGGTCGCCACCCAACACCTCCGGTGACTCCCTCCGCCGCCTCGCGATGCACGCACCCCAGCCCCGCTCCTTGATCCACGCCCCTGTTGCCGGGCGTTCTAAGAGCGCCGGGCAACAGGGGTGGATGAGCGTGCTCATCGGCTCCATCGCAGTTCCAGGGAGCCGCGTCCGTCCGCCATGTCCGTGAACGCGTCGAGATGGCCCTCCATCCGGTCGCCCACGCCGATGGCCCGGACAGCCCGCGCGCAGGCCGGAGAGGTGGGAGAGGTGGGAAACGACACGAACACCTGGGCCTCGTCGCTGCCACCAAGCACGGTCAGCAGGACTCGGCCGGCGGCCACGGGCGCGAGGGACTCGTCGACCATGCGGGCTATCGCGCTGCGAGCCCCGGCCGGTACAGCGCTGAGATCTCCGCGCAGCTGGGTCTCGATCCGCAGGCCCCGGCGCTCAGCGACGGCGATCACATGCTCGAGGTCCAGGACGGTTGTACCAGTGATCATCCGGCGCAGGGTCGCGGCCTGGGCGGCACAGCGGCCGCGCACGGCCTCGTCCGCCGGGTCGAGCAGACCGTCCGCGATCGCTTGGACCAGCGGCAGCGTACGGGTCGCGAGCATGTCCCAGCGGCGGGCGCGGTCGGCCCGGACCGTTGCGGCGGAGATCTCCAGCGCGTTCAGCTCAGCCTCGGTAGCCACGATCCGCGCGACGGTCGGGCCAGCCGCGGCCATGGCACGGCGAACCACCATGACCGCCAGCGGCGGGACCCACAGCCCCCACGTCACCGCGGCCAGCCGGGTGAGTGCCAGTGGCCCCGGGCCGGCCTCACGCAGGGCCAGCACGCCAGCCACAACCGTCACGGCCGTGGTACCGAGCAGGGCCTCCCTGGCCGGGCGGTTCGCCGCCGTCGCAACCAGCAGCCAACCGGCACCGAGCAGCGCCCAGTTGGCGAAACCGACCACGTTGTAGCCACGGCAGGTCAGGCCGACCAGAAGTTCCGTGAGCACCGCGGTGGTCAGCAAAGCTGCGGACTCCCAGCCCCGCAGACCTCGCCGGAGCAGGACGGTGGCGGTGGCCACGGCGAGAACCGCCAGCGTGAGCCATAGCGCCAGCGAGAGCGCCGGCCAGCGGTAGCTGCTCACCATGGTGACGGCCGGCAGCAGCACCGCGGCGTGCCAGCAGAGGACGAAGACGGCAACACCGCGGGCCAGCCCGGTCTCGTAGCGGGTGCGGATGAGCTGGCCACTGTCACGGGTGAGCGCGGCCCGCTCGGCCTGTCCGGCGTCCCATGCCGCTGCCGGCAGGCCGTGCCCGCCGTGGGTACCGGCGGCGCTGTCCCCAGGCGTCCCCCGGGCCAGGAACGCCTCCAGCACGGACAGGTCACGTGCGCAGCGGGCGCGGACATCGGCGGTGGGCACCGCCGTGGTTCCCTCCGCCCCGGCCGGACCGGTGGGGTGAACGGCGCCCATCGCGATTCCGGTGAGGGTGTTGACGAGCGTGTCGTGAACAAGGCGTTCCTGCTCCCGGCGGTCCTGTGCCCGGGAGCGAACGATCGTTGCGATCCGGTACCGGCGTATCGCCGCGGCGAGGTCGACATCGGCATCGACGGCATGGGCACGGACGGTCCGTACGGTAAGCGCCCAGGCTGTCGTGATGACCGCGAGCAGCACCACGGAGCGGGCCGGCACCCCCGGGGCCGGCCCGGACGGCCCCACCATGGCCGCACCGGCCCAGTACGCCGCCGCGACGCTCGCGACGGCCGGCACCGCGGCCCGCACCGGCAGGCACCACGCCGCCGTCACGGTGGCTCCGCCGACAGTGACATAGACCCAGTTGGCCGCGTCCCCAACCGTCGTGGGCGGGATCATCAGCGCGCCGAAGCAGGCCAGCGGTCCGGCCAGGGCGAGCTCAAGCAAACTGGCGCGCGGGTCGAGGCCACGACGGGTGAGAAAGATCACGACGAGCACGGTCCAGGCGGCCGCGGCAAGCGGGCCGGCGAGCGTCCACGGGTGCGACCAGGTCCACGACCACCAGATCGCGACCTGCGCGAGGCTCAACACACCGGTGAGGACACGGAACAGCACGGCCGCTTGGACCATGACCGCGCCGTGCGATATGAGGGCGAAGCCCTTCGGGGCTGGCGGCGGTGCGTCAGGTGGCATGGTCACGCCGTCCTCGGCCGGTCAGGTCTGGCTACAACGCCTGCTATTTCAGCAAACGTGACATTCAGCTTCCACGACGCGTTGCCGGTGGTTGTCAGCGGGTCCGCGTGAACCTGTCCAGGGCGTCCGCGAGGGCCTCGATCTCGGCTGGGTCGCTGTATACGTGCGGGCTTGCGCGCAGGAGCGGGCCGGTCATCTCCCGGGGGGCGCGGCTGGTTGCGAAAGCGCTGGTCAGGATGCCAGCTTCGGCGTAAAGACGGTCGCGGACCGCGTGCGGATCCACCCCGGGCGGCGGGACGAGCGTGACGATTCCGCTGGGCTCGGCCAGCGGCTCACCCACCCGCCAGCCGGCCACCCCGTCAAGCCGCCGCCGTGCCAGCGTCCCGAGCGCCGCGATCCGCCCCGACACCACCGCCGTCCCGGCATCGACAAGCTCGCCCACGGCGTGCGCGAGACCCACCCTGGCGGCCGCGGCAGACTCGCCGATCCCCAGCGCGGCGATGCCGGTCAGCGGGACGGGCGGTCCGTGCCCGTCCCAGCTCGCCGTGTGCAGGCAGCGGGCCGGTGCGGCCAGCCGTTCGATGATCCGTGCCGATATGGCGAGAACACCCACCCCCCGCGGCCCGCACAACCACTTGCGGGACGTCCCGACATAGGCTGCCGCGCCCAGCCCGACCGTCGGTACGTGCCCCAGGGACTGCGCGACGTCCAGCAGGAGCGGGACGCCCGCGGCGGTGGCGCGCGCGGCGACCTCGGCGGCCGGCTGGACGATCCCGCGCTGGGAGGGCACGTGCGGGAAGGTCACCAGATCCAGGTCAAGGCCGGCGGGGCCGTGGCGGTCCAGGGCATCGAGGTCGATCCGCCCGTAGCCGTCCACCGGCAGGTCGATCAGGTCGATGCCGTCGCGGGCCGCCCGCGCGGCCAGCACCATCGCGTTGGACCCGAACTCGCCGGGCACCACACCGATCCGGCCACCGGCGGGCAGCGGCCAGGCGTCGACAAGCGCGGCGAACGCGGTGGACGCCGAGTGGTGGAAGGTCACGTCGCCGGCCGACAGATCAGGACCGAGCAGGTTCGCGAGATCCGCGCGTAGCTGTGCCAGCGGCTCGCTGTGGCGGATCTCGGCGACGTACCCGCCGGCCCGGCTCTCCTCCGCCAGGTAGGCGCCTGCCGCGGCGATGGTGGCCCGGCTCATCCGCGCGCACCCGGCCGCATCGAGATGAATGATCTCACTGCTGTCGCGGGCGGCTTGCCAGCGCGTCGCCAACTGCTCGAAGGATGTTGCCGGCATGCCCGGAAGTCTCACGCGGGTGAGCGTCGCATCGATGCGCCGTGACTCCAACCCGGAGCCCGCCCTGTTCCGCTCGTTGAGCGGCTGTCTCGTGCGGCTGACGCCGCCGGCATCGTTCGGGGAAAGATCGAATACAAAAAAGTGTGCGGATGATAGACGTTCTTTGCGCCGCTACCTGCGGGTTTCCATATCCGTGGAGATCCTGGCCGCTATCCCCGGTTGCGCGCTGGAGCAGCGGCCGGCTGTAGAAAATATCTACAGATTAACAACTCTGCGATTGATGTAGTGTGCGTGCGGATGCTTGCTGGCAGTATCTGTCCGGTGCCTTTCGACGCTAACGGATGGGCATGTACAACTTGCTTGCCCCACGGCTCGATTTTCCGGTAACTCAATTATCCGTACTGGCGCCGCGCTGTGCGCGGTCTTTCTGGTTGGACTGACTGGAGTCGACGTTCATGTCAGCTGGCATACGGCACTGCCTCCCCGGTGTTTGTCCCGCCCCGTCGGGTGACGATTATCAGCGTTCGTGGCCGTCGCGGCCGTCAGGGGAAGGCCGGCTGGCCGTGGCTCTGTAGTCCGCTGATCTGCGGCGATGCATTCTTCCGCTCCAGTGGCTGTGTTTCTCGTTGGCGGCGCACAGCTTTCACCGAGCCGCTTCTCCTGTTCATGCGCACAGGCGTCCGTGGGCCTCCCGCCAGACCGCCCCATTACCCGGGAAGGGTGGAACGACGATGCGAGACGATCCGGTCAGGAAGTCGGCAAGGAGGGCCGGCGCGCGGCGCGGGAAACTCACCGCGGCGCTGGCCGCTCTCCTGGCGTTAGCCACTTTCACCGTGCAGCTCGGTGCGACGGCCACGGCGGGCGTGGTCGCCACCGGCGCCGGGACGGCATCGGGGCTGCCGGGCGCGAGAGGTGACGCGGTCACTCAGGCGTTCATCCAGACCGTGGGGGCCACGACCATCAGTAACCAGGAAGCGCTCTCCGTTTTCAGGTCCTGGATGATCGACCAGGCCGGCTTCGCTGACAGCGGCTATGTCGGCTCAATCGACGACCTGGCGCGCAAGGCGATCACCATCATGTGGTACGGCCCCCACACACCCCTGCTGTCAGCGATTGTCAAAGAGGGCGAGCGGCGTGGCATCGCGGTGTCCGTCCAGCGGCGTGCACACAGCTTGCGGCAGATCCGCGCGGCTACCAACGAGATCTGGCAGCAGGCGGCCGCAGGTGAATGGGCCGGGTTCAAGATTTCATTCATCGCCGCTGTCGGGGCGACGGATGACGATATCACCGTCAACGGGACCTACACCGCGGCCCCGGCGGAGCGGCGCGCACCGCAGGTGCGGTCGCGGGCTACGGCGGTCATGGGGGTGCCGGTGCATGTCACACCAGGTGTCAGCGCTGACACGAGCACCGGCCGTGACGACGACTTCGCACCGTTCAACGCGGGTGGATACATGCTCAGCCCCTCCACCGGACACACCTGTTCCAGCGGGTTCGCTGTCAACCTCGGCGGGACGTCCAACACGACGACCGCACGTCACTGCAGCGCGGACGACTATCAGGATCGAGCCGCGTCGAACAGGTACGGCACCGGCGTGCGCACCTCCACGGACGGCGGCGGCCGGGTGCTGAGCGCTACCGGGGCGGCCTTGGCATTCGACGGGGCATACAATTCCAATAACTTCTGGAAGACCGTCATAGGCTACGCTGACCTGGGCGTCAACGACTTCGTGTGCACGGGTGGCGGTAACTCCGGCGAGCATTGTAACATCAAGGTCACAAACCTGTTGGTGTCATTCAATGATGGTAGCGGGTCGTTTTCGACCATCGAAGGTGTCCAGCAGTCGAGCGGTGCGATCGCGCAGATCCAGGGTGACAGCGGCGGCCCGGTGATCTCGCTCGCGAGTACGTCGTCCGGGCAGGTCCGGGCGGCCGGAATGATACAGGGTTTTCTGGGTGCGGGCATGACAGGCTCCGCCTGCGGCGCGGTGTACGACGCGGGTGGCAACAAGTGCAGCACGAACGTCCTTTTCTCGTCCATGCGGACGGTCGTCAACGGCATCCCGGGCGCGTCACTGCGGACCGGGTGACACCGGCCATCCCCGACAATCAGGCGGCGTATCGGCGTTTTGTAGCGATCGCTGATCGTTCATCCCGCAAGAATGAGGTGGGTAACGGCGTCATAACGTTATAATCGGGTCTGACGTCCCCCAGGCAGGGGAAGGACCGCGATGCTCCGCCACCTCCTGGCTGAACCCGGCGAGCGGATCGCCCAGGTCTCCGGCTGTCCGCGCACCCGGTGCGGCGCGCTCGCGTTCCTCCCCCGCCCGCGCCGCACCGTGGCTTGCCGCGACCACCTCGGCGAACAAGGAGCGAGCACGGTGACCTCGAACAGCTCTTGGCATCCCGCGCCCAGGAGGACACCGATCCGGGCGCTGTCGTGACCGCCATCCACAGCAGCTTCCGCAGCAGGCGGCAGCGCCGTGCCCGCAACCGCACCCTCGTCATCGGCGGTCTGGCCGGGGCTGCCATCGTCATCCTGGCCGCTGTGCTGCAGACATGGGCAACGCCACCCCGGCCGGCCACGACCGCCCAGCCGGGCGCGGCAGGAACGCGGGCCGCGGCAAACGGCTGCGTGTCGCTCTCCCTGCGACAGACACTGGCCATAGCGGGGCAGGGCGGCGCATCGGTGCTTGTCGCCAGCGGCTCGCTGACCGGGGAGACCGTCATCGACGGGCAGGCGTTCCATCAAATGATCATGCATTCCGTGCGGACTCTCAGCGGCCCGGTCATCACCTCGGACAGCACGGGCTGGATCGGCAGCGCCAGCGGGGCCGTGGGGCCGATCCCCGGCGCGGACGCGGGCGCGCTGTGGGGCACGGACGGGCGTCTGTTCGCCATCGCCTGGCCGGCGCGGCAGACGGGCACCGCGGTCGGGCCCGTCCTGCGCATCGCCCCGGTCGTCCACGATCAGGTGATCTTCAGTTCGGCCGGCTGTTGGGACATCACGGACCTGCCCACCGAGCCGTACCACGGCCCGCTCGCGGAAATCCCGGGCAGCAACTCGTATGCCCGCGCGGCCCCAACCGGCTTCCACGCGGTTGCGCTGACGGCCGTCGAGCAGATGCTGGCCAAATGATCATCCTGGATGCTCGCGAGCGGGACAGCGACGGGTCGCCCCGCGCCTGTGGCGCGAGCGCCCGGCCCAGGCGCCATGGCTACTTGGCCATTGTGGTCACCGCGTCTCCGTCTCCACTGGTGTGCCGCCACCCCGCCGTGACCGTGTGATGGTGCGTCATATGGTGTGTGGCATGCCGAACCTGAACGTGTCCGTGCGGGCCGCGACCCTCCAGCAGGCTCGCGCCGCGGCGACCGCCGCCGGCATGACACTGTCGGCGTGGGTGGACAAGACGCTGACTGAGTCGATCTGGACCGCTCGGTTCGCCCGCCAGCGGCAGCGCAACACCGCGCTGGGCGTCACCGCGAGCTACCTGGTGGCCGAGTACGCCCGGCTGGAGGAACTGCGGCGTGCGGCAGGGTGAGGTGTGGGCGCGCGTCGACGTCCTCGCCCATGCCCTGATCGTCTCCGCGGACATGTACAACAACGCCGGCACTGGACGGGTGATCGTCTGCCCGGTCATCCCCGGTGACCCGCTGCCGCATGACGACTACACTGCCGACGCCTGTATCACCGACCCGATCCCCGGTACCGTCCTGCCCGAGCTGGTCGCCTGGCTGCCGACCTCGGCCCTGTCCCACCCTCTCGGCCCGATCCCCGAAGACGCGTGGCTGCGTGTCGACCAGATCCTGTGCCGCGTCCTGGGGCACTGACGGCAGAAGGCCCCTGACGACGGAAATGGGCTGATCGACGACAATGGCGGGACGGCTGGCGGTCGTGGGCGTGGGTGCGGTCGGCGGGTTCTTCGCCGCCCGAGCGGCGGCCGCGGGGGCTGACGTACAGCTCTGCGTGCGTCGGCGGTTCGACGAACTGGTGCTCCGGGGCCCTGACGGGGTGTTCCGCGCCGAACTGCCCGTCTGGACCAGCCCCGAGCATGCCGAGCCCGTCGACTGGGTGCTGCTGGCGACCAAGGCCCATCAGAACGCGGCGGCACTCACGTGGCTGACCCGGCTCGTCGGTCCGGACACCGTCGTCGTGATCGCCCAGAACGGTGTCCGGCAGGCCGAGCGGGTCGCGGCGGTGGTACCCGCGGAGCGGGTGCTCCCCACCGTCGTCTACATCAACGCCGAACCGGTCGCGCCCGGTGTGGTCGAGCACCGCAACTACGGGTTCCTGCATGTTCCGGCCGGCGCCCTCGCCGACCGGTTCGCCGGGGTTCTGCCCAGCGCGGGGCTGGTGCGACCGGTGGACGACTTCGCCGTCGAGGCCTGGACGAAACTGACCGCCAACACCGCGGCAAACTCGCTCACAGCGCTGACCGGCCGGCGCCTGGAGGTGCTGCGCCGGGACGACATGGCCCGGCTCGCGGTGACCATCATGCGTGAGGCGGTCGCTGTCGCCCACGCCGACGGTGCGGCCATTGCCGACGAGCTGCCGGAACTGATCATCGAGCGGCTGCGTGACCAGCCCGCCGGGTCGGGCACATCGATGCTCTACGACCGGTTGGCGGGGCGCCCGCTGGAACACGAGGCCCTGATCGGCGCGGTGGTGCGTATCGGCGCCGAGCACGGTGTCCCCACCGTGGTGTCGGCGCACATCCTCCCGCTGCTGGCGGCCATCAGCGACGCCGCGCTGAGCCGCTGAGCGGCTGAGCCGGGTCGCTGGGATGGCCCCGCGGGCCTCCGGTTACGCGGCCAGATCTGGTCGCGTAACCGGAGATCAGAGCGTTACCCGATGGTCCAGTACTGGTCCGCGTTGGACAGGCTGCGCAGGTCACCGCCGTTGCCGAACGTCACGCCCGTCCCGCCGACCTCGATACGCAGATACAGGTTTCCGCCGGAGACGAAGTACTGACCGTCCTTGCCGATGCTGGCGACGCTGGACGCCATCTTCACCGGGACGTCCTGGCCCCAGAACTTGAAGCTGGCCCTGGGTGCCGACCTGCCCGCCCAGGGGATGACCAGGTCGACAAAACCCGGATCGGTCCCGTGGATGTCGAAGTCGAGCGAGCTGAGCGTTCCCCCGGACGGTGGGGTCACCTGGTAGCGCTGGCCTTCGACCACGCCGACGGTGCCGCTGTAGCCGGTGACGCCGTCGGTGCGCTTCCACGTCCAGTGGTCGTCGACCAGGCCGAGGCGCAGGCGCATGAAGCCACGGTCGAGCGGGCTCCAGGTGCCGAAGTCCGCGCCCTGGAAGTAATCCGGACCGACTCGGCTGTAGATGGTCCTGTCCGCGGGTGACCGCAGCAGCGCGGAGTCGTTGTGGATGATCGCCGGTACTCCGTCACCCTTGACCGAACCGTCGAGATCGGCGAACCAGTGTGAGTGGCCGGATTCCGCCGCTTCGAAGTACGGGCTGTTGCTGGCGAACAGGGTGCGGTACCCGTCGCCGAAGAACTTCAGCCCCTTCACCCGGTTGGTCGCGTCCCAGGTGCTCGCGCCGATGTCGCTGATGGCCGCGAGCCCGGGATCCGCTCCGGCGGCCTGCTTGAAGTTGGCGAGCCAGGTCCCGTTCGTGTCGCACTGGCCGTGATAGAAGCGGATCAGCGCCTGGATATGCCCTGTCTCAGTACCGGTGTTGGCGGTGTTGTTGCCGATGAGCAGGCCGTTGTTGATGGCGGTGTCCTGGCAGTTGAGGGCGATGCTGTTGTTCGCGGCGGTCGGGTTGTCGGTCGTGAGCGCACCGTCGATCCACAGTCCGAAGCCCTCGTTCTTCCACACGTTCGGATTGATCATCCGGCCGCGCCGGGTGAAGTCACCGTTGTAGGCCTCGACGCTGATGCCCGAACCCGGGACGCCTTCCGCCGGGAAGTCGGCGGGGTGGATGGTGTGTGAGTGGGCGGTGCTGTTCTGGTTGAGACCGAACGGTTTGTCGACCGCGTCGTGGATCGCGTCGTCGCTGGCGTTGCCGGGGTCGACCGCGTTCATGTCGAAGTCGTACCAGATACCCACGCCGTCACCGCCGGCCGCGGAGTTGCCGCTCAGGATGTTGTTCGGATCGGTGATCCAGAATTCCGACGGGATCTGGTCCGACGCGCGTAGCGGCCTGGTACCCGCCGGGACCTGATGGACGCCCATCACCAGGTTGTTGGTCAGTACGTTCCCTTCCTCGACACGATCTTCGAGGAAGAAGCCGGCGCCGTAGGTCTCATCGGCCACCACGCCGTTGACATGGACGTTGTTGCTCCGGTGGATGGTGACCATGCGGTTGAAGCTGTCGATGATGCTGACGTTGTCCACCAGCGAGGCGCTCTGGTCGCCGGCCCAGTGCCAGTGGATCGGGTAGCGGGCGAGTACTCCGAACTGGCCCATGTGGTCGAGTTCGGTGTTCGACATGCGCAGCGTGCCGCCTTTCATGATCATGACATGGCCGCCGAACTTCGTCGCCGCCGCGTTATCCGGGCCAGTGATGACGATGTTGTGCGACAGCAGGCCGACCTCGGCCCGCTCCTCGACCGAGCGGGTCTCGCCGCCGGAGGTCTGGGCGGTGACTATCGACGCGTGCCGGTGGGCCAGCGGCCTGTCGATCGTGATCGTTCTGCCGTCCGCGGAAACCCCGGCGACCGTGACACGTTCCTTGTGGTTCACGTCGAGGTCGGAGGAGGCGACGACGATCAGATCGCCGGTACGCCACGACACGGGGTCGATGAGCGAAAGAGTGGTGGCACCAGTGTTGGCCGTCTGTGACAGTTTCGTCCAGGTATGGCCGGAATCCCTGCCGTGGATCTCGATGCGGCCACCCATCGAGCCCAGGACGTCCGCGCCCATACCCATCGTGTTGTCGGTCGGGCGCCCGTCGAGGACGAGCCTGATGGCGCTGGTGAGCGGGGCACCTTCGGTGCCCATCCAGAAGCTTCCGTGCACCATGATGTAGGCCGTGCGCAGTGTCGTCGGCCGGTCCGCGAAGGCGAGGTCGCCGTCGACCTCCAAGCCTCCCAGTTTGGGTACGTCGACGTCGACGAGTATCCGTCGGCCCGCCGCGACCGTGACGACCGCACCGGCGGCGGGGACTGTGCCCCCCCACGTCGCGGGATCGCTCCACTTGGCGAAGGTGCTGAAGTCGGGTGGGGCGATCCCGGGCTGGGCCGGTGGCACCGGTACTGTCGCGACGCCCTCCGACACGGTGGTGGACGCGCCGGTGGCGTCGGGGCTGTGGCTGGCGGTCGGGCTTGTCGGAGCGGTCGGATTCTGACACGCTGCGAGCGCGGACAGCAGGCCGATAATGGCGACGCCGGCCGCCGTCATCGTCGTTCGGCGCCGGCTGAATCGGCGGCGTCCGCCAAGAACAGGGAACATCTGGCTACTTCCCTACTTTACATTTGGTGACCGGTCGACGTTCTGACTGCCCCCCCGATCACGTAACGTGACCATGAGCATCATGATAGACCAACAGGTCAAAGGCACTGTTTTGGGATCGAGCCGTAGTTGCGGCGCCATGCACTGGGTGGCGGCCGGGTGACTATGTGACGGGCGCTCTTGGAGCGCCCGAGGACAGGGCTGTCCGGCTCGCGGCTCCCCGCGTCCCGCCCGGCCGCGTTGTCCTCAGTCGGCGCCCAGCACCAGGGCGCCTTCCTCCGCCGCCTTGCCGGACCGGGCGCGGATGAGCCGCTCACTGATCGAACGCCCTGTCCTCGGGCGCTCCTACGCGGCTGGTTCCGGGACGACCTTGCTCACGATGTGCTCGGCGATCGCCAGTGACGCGGTGGCACCTGGTGACGGTGCGTTACGGACATGCACGATCCGTCCGCGGATCGACAGCACGAAGTCATCCACCAGGCTGCCGTCGCGGGCGACCGCCTGCGCGCGGACGCCCGCGGGACCCCTGACGACATCGGCGGCCCGCAGCTGCGGGACATACCGGCGGGCCTGTGCCACGAACGCGCGTCGGCTGGCCGTCCACAGGATCTCGCGCGCCCCGGTCCGCCAGTGCGTGCGGGCCATCTTGTGGAAGCCTGGCCAGGCGATCGTCTGACGCAGGTCCGATCCATCGACGGCCAGGGCTGTGTACCCTTCCCGGGCGGCCGCGAGCACCGCGTTCGGGCCGACCAGGACCTCGCCGTCCACCCGCCTGGTGAGGTGGATGCCGAGAAAGGGGTACCGCGGGTCCGGCACCGGATAGATCAGCCCTCGTACCAGCTCCCGGCGTTGCGGCCGCAGCAGCCAGTACTCGCCCCGGAAGGGGATGATCCGCGGCGAGGGGTCCTCGCCGGTGAGCCTCGCGACCTGGTCGGACTGTAGCCCCGCGCAGGCGACGACGAGGCCGAACGGCCCGGCTGTCTCGGACACCTCCGTCACCGTGCCGCCAGCCCTCGACGCGGCCGCGTGGTTTCCGTTGGGGGTCACCCGGGCCGTCCCCCGCACCCGGAGGCCCAGGTGGACACCGTCACCGCGGTCGTCGACGGATACGACTTCGGCGCCGGTGCGGACCGACCCGCCCGCGTCCCGCACGTCGTCACGCAGCGCACGGGCCACGGCCTGGTAGTCCACGATCGCGGTCGTGGGGGAGCGCAGCGCGGCCACCCCACGGGCATGCGGCTCGTAGCGACGCAGGCCGTCCGCGTCCAGCATGGTCGTGCCCGGGACGCCGTTGGCGCGCGCCCGGTCGGCGATGTCGGCGAGCCTGCCCAGCTCGCTGTCGTCGACCGCTACGACAATCTTGCCGCATTCGTCGTAGCGGATGCGGTGGGCGGCACAGTACTCCTTCAGCAGCGCGACACCGCGCCGGCACAGGGTCGCCTTCAGCGAGCCGGGCTGGTAATAGAGCCCGGCGTGAACCACCCCGCTGTTATGCCCGGTCTGGTGGCGGGCGACGTCGTGCTCCTTTTCGAAGACCGTGACGGTCACGCCCGGATCGACCTGCCCGATCCGCCGGGCCACTGCCAGCCCCACAATCCCACCGCCGATGACCGCGACCCGACCCGTCACGTGTGCTGCCCCCTTTGGTTGTCTGCCACGATTGGTGTGGCCCGTACCCAGTATCGGCGGATGCGGACGGGCGGTTCGTCCTGGCGGATCCCCGCCGGCTACCCGAAGAAGTGGCCGGGAGGGTATGCCCGGTCGGTGCGGGAGCGCGGCATGCCCCGGAGCGCGTCCGTCAGTGTCCGCGCGGTGTTGACCAGCGGCACATGGCTGAACGCCTGGGGGAAGTTGCCGACCATGCGCCCCAGCCGCGGGTCGTACTCCTCGGCCAGCAGCCCGACGTCGTTACGCAGGGCCAGCAGCCGCTCGAACAGCTCCTGGGCCTCGCGGACCCGGCCCGACAGCGCGTAGTTGTCGGCGAGCCAGAAGGTACAGGCCAGGAACGCGCCCTCACCAGCGGGCAGCCCGTCCACGGCGCCGTCGTGGGCGGTCGGGTACCGCAGCACGAAGCCGTCCTCCATGAGCTCACGTTCGATGGCGGCCACGGTGCCGACGACCCGTCGGTCCGTCGCGGGCAGGAAGCCGACCAGCGGCATGTAGAGCAGGGCCGCGTCCAGTTCGGTGGAGCCGTAGAACTGCGTGAAGGTGCCGCGGTCGGCGTCGAAGCCACGGACGCAGACCTCGTTGTGGATCTCGGCTCGCAGCGCGCTCCAGCGCTCCAGCGGTCCGGGCAGGCCCGACTCGGTGATGCCCTTGATCGCTCTGTCGGCCGCCACCCAGGCCATCACCTTGGAGTGCACGAAGTCCCGCCGTGGCCCGCGTACCTCCCAGATGCCCTCGTCGGGCTTGCGCCACCCGGTCTCCAGGAAGTCCATCAGCTTGGTCTGCAGGGCCCAGGAGTCGTCGTGACCGTCCACATCGGTCGCCATCCGGGCCACGTGCAGCGCATCGAGCACCTCGCCGTAGACGTCCAGCTGGAACTGCTCGACGGCGCCGTTGCCGACCCGTACGGGCGCGGAGCCCTCGTAGCCGGGCAGCCACGGCACCTCGTATTCGGTGAGCCGGCGCTCACCGCCGACCCCGTACATGATCTGTACTCGGGAGGGGTCACCGGCCACCGCGCGCAGCAGCCACTCCCGCCATGCGGTGGCCTCGCTGGTGAACCCGGCATCGAGCAGCGCGAGCAGGGTGATGGTGGCATCACGCAGCCAGCAGTAACGGTAGTCCCAGTTGCGGACGCCGCCGATCATCTCCGGTAGCGACGTGGTGACCGCGGCGACGATGCCGCCGGTGGGCGCGTACGTCAGCGCCTTGAGGGTGATCAGGGAACGCCGGACCGCCTCCTGCCACTGCCCGTCGTAGGTGCAGCCGGCCATCCACTCCGCCCACCACGACTCGGTGAGGTCGATCGCCCGACGGACGTCGATCAGGGTGTGCGCCGGCCGGTGCGAGGGGCACCAGGTCAGGGAGAACGGCACGGACTGGCCGGCGGAGACGGTGAACTCCGCGTAGGTGGCCATGTCGTGGCCTTCCATCGGCGCGGTGGTACGCAGGGTGACCGCGTCCGGCCCGGCGACCGCCACGATCGTGTGGTCATCCAGCCGCCGCACCCATGGGACGATCGAGCCGTAGTCGAACCGGATGCGGGTCTCGCTGCGCATCCGCACGTTCCCCTCGACGCCTTCGACCAGCCGCAGCACGATGTGCTCGCCTGACCTCGGGTACATGGCGTCGACGATGCGCACGGTTCCGGTCGCCGTGGTCATGTCGGTTTCCAGGACAAGGGTGTCGCCCCGGTAGCGGCGGCTCACCGCGAGCACGGGACCGACCGGAGCGATCTTCCAGTGGCCGGAGTCCTCATCGCCGAGCAGCGCGGCGAAGCAGGCGGTCGAGTCGAACCGCGGCAGGCACAGCCAGTCAATCGAGCCGTCCCTGGAGACCAGCGCGGCCGAATGGGTGTCGCCTATCACCGCGTAGTCCTCGATACGGGAGGGCACGGTCTCTCCGGGGTTTCTTGGGGCCTGCGACGACGCGAGGAGGTCGCCCCGACAGATCGCCTCGCGATCCCCGCTGGTCCCCCATGCTCACGTCGTCCCTGGCCGGCTTGGACAGGTCGGTGTGATGAACATCCCTCGCGTTTGCGCGGGCAAGAGCGCTTACCTTAAGGCCTCATCGAAACGGCTAACGTGAGGGGCACGCCGTACTGGTGGCGATCCGGTTACGGATCAAGATCAGGATTGTCGCTCGCCGCTGCCGACCCCAGCTGACCATCGTAACCGATCACCCCAGCCGCTATCGTTTCTGCCGGATCTCGTCCGAAGGAAGGCTCGTGACCTCGCAGGACGTCCCGGACATCGCTCCACGGGCGACGGTCCGGCGCTCACCTGAGCCGGCCGCGGCGCGGTTGGTTCGGGCCCTCGTCGACCGGCGTCACCGGCGCTGGGTACTGCTGGGCGGGCTGGCGTTCGCCGCACTGGCCGCTTTTGGCGTGTATGCCTCGGTCGCCGGACCCCCGCCACGGATCGAGGCGGTGGTCTACTTCACCCCCACCGCCACGGACGCGCAGAAGGACGCGGTCCGCGCCGCGTGCCCCACAGCTGGCCAGGCCGTCCAGGAGGCGCGTGATCACAACACGGCCCAGTCCAGCCGCGTGTACCCACTGCGTTACAACGTCACGTACGCCTCGCCAGCGGACAAAGCCATGATCTATCGGTGCGTGCACGCCCAGCCCAACGTGATCGGCATCAGCGAGTTCACGGCCGGGGAGTGACCCGCCTGGCCGCTGTGCCAGCGGGCGTGCCTACGCTGTAGATCATGTGAGTACGGCGGCGGGCACGGACGGACCTGGACAGCGAAGACGCGTTACCCAGCCTCTAGGCTATGGGCAGCAGCTGTCACAGCCTGTCCCGGCTGTACCGATCCAAGGAGACGTCGAAGTGCCTGCATCTCGTTCCGAAGCCGTGGCCGCGCGCGCCGTCGTCCCGGCCGGGACGACGGCTGCCCAGGCGATCGCCGCCGCGAAACTGCCGCTCGTCGGGCCCAACGCGATCGTCGTGGTCCGGAGCCCTGATGGCGTTCTGAGAGATCTCGACTGGGCTCCCGACACCGATCTCGACGTCGAAGCGGTGCCGATGTCCAGCCCGGACGGGCTGCGCGTGTTGCGGCACTCGACCGCGCACGTCCTCGCCCAGGCGGTCCAGGAACTTTTCCCCAAAGCCAGGCTCGGCATCGGCCCGCCGATCGAGAATGGTTTCTACTACGATTTCGACGTCCTGAAGCCATTCCAGCCAGAAGACCTCGAGCGTATCGAGCAGCGCATGCGCGAGATTGTAAAGGCCGGCCAGCTCTTCCGGCGGCGCGTGTTCCTGTCTCCGGCGGCGGCGCGGGCCGAGCTCGCCGACGAGCCCTACAAGCTGGAGCTGATCGACGTCAAGAGCGGGCTTGATCTCGGTGAGGTCATGGAAGTCGGCGGCGGTGACCTGACTGTCTACGACAACATAGACCGGGTTACGGACAAGGTCTGCTGGTCTGATCTGTGCCGCGGTCCGCATCTGCCGAGCACGAGACTGATTCCCGCCTTCACGCTCACCCGCAGTGCCGCCGCATACTGGCGGGGCAGCGAGAAAAACCCCCAGCTCCAGCGCATCTACGGGACCGCCTGGCCGACGCGCGAGGCGCTCAGGGACTACCTCCGGATGCAGGAGGAGGCCGCCCGGCGTGACCATCGCCGCCTCGGTGAGGACCTGGATCTGTTTGCGTTCAGCAAGGAGATCGGCAAGGGGCTGCCGCTCTGGCTGCCAAACGGCACGATCATCCGGGACGAGCTCGAGGGATGGGCGCGCGAAACCGAGCGGAAGCTCGGGTACAAGCGGATAGTGACCCCACATATCACCCGAGAGGATCTCTACTATCTTTCGGGGCATCTGCCGTATTATAACGAAGACCTCTACTCGCCCATCGACATCGAGGGTGAGAACTACTATCTCAAGCCGATGAACTGCCCGCACCATCACATGGTCTACAAGGCGCGGCCGCACAGCTATCGCGAGCTGCCGATAAAGCTGGCCGAGTACGGCACGGTCTACCGCTTCGAGCGGAGCGGGCAGCTGCACGGATTGATGCGCGCGCGTGGTTTCACCCAGAACGACGCGCACATCTACTGCACCGCCGAGCAGGCGAAGGACCAGTTCCTCGAGGTCATGCGGATGCACGCCGACTATTATCGGACGCTCGGCATCACCGACTTCTATATGATCCTGGCGCTGCGCGATCCGTCGAACACGGCGAAGTACCACGACGATGAGCGGATGTGGGCGGATGCCGAGCGGATCACGCGAGAGGCGATGGAGGAATCCGAGATCCCGTACGTCGAGGAAATCGGTGGGGCCGCGCATTACGGCCCGAAGGTCGACTTCATGATCCGTTCTGTGACGGGTAAGGAGTTCGCGGCCTCGACCAACCAGGTCGATCTCTATACACCCGATCGCTTTGGGCTCACCTACCACGACTCCGACGGGTCGGAGAAGTCGGTGGTCGTGCTCCACCGAGCCCCGCTCGGCTCGCACGAGAGATTCGTCGCATATTTGATAGAGCACTTCGGCGGGCTTTTTCCCGTGTGGCTGGCGCCAGAGCAGGTCCGCGTCATCCCGATTTCCGACGAGCTGCTGAGTTACGCGAACGAGGTGCGGGACAGGCTCCTCCAGGCGGACCTGCGGGCTGATGTCGACGTGAGTGACAATCGGCTCAACGCGAAGGTGCGGACCGCGATCACACGAAAGATCCCGTTCGTCGTGGTTGTCGGCCGACACGAGGTGGCGGACTCGTCGGTGTCCGTGCGGTACCGCTCCGGCAAGGAGGAGCGTATGCCGCTGGACACATTCGTTGACCAGGTGCGGGAGCAGGTCCGGGTAAAAAGCCTCGCGGGGTCCGGCTACCTGCGGCGGGAAGCCACGACGGAATAGCGGCGAAGACGGAATAGCGGCGCAACAGCGCAACAGCCAGCCACGGCCGGCGCCGGGTTACCGGCGGCCGGGCCGTCACAGATAGAGGCCGGAATGCGGGTCCGGCCGCGTGCTCCGCACCGGTGCCCGGCCGTCGCGGAGCGCGAACAGTTCGGCCAGCGTCATCGTCGGCCCGACTCCCTGCGCGGTCCCGAGCCAGGTGACGGCCTCGCCGTGGGGCAGCGGTCCCACCTCGACCTGGGCCAGGCACCTGCCGGGACGCACGATTGCCGGGTGCAGCCGGACGAGGTCCTCGTTGGTGGTGAGCGCGACAAGGACGTCCCGCCCCTGCCCGACCAGGCCGTCAGTCAGGTTGAGCAGCCGTGACAACGCCTGCCCCGAGGAACTCCGGGTGTCGCCGCGGACGAGCTCGTCGCAGTCCTCGATCACCAGCAGCCGCCATCGCCGCCGGACACCGCCCAGCTCGGCGGCCGGTGCGGTGCCGCGGTCGCCGGGCACCGGATCCAGCGCCCCCCGGCCAGGGCCTTCGCCATCGTGGGCATGGTCATTATCGTCGGAGTCGTCCTCGTCGCTGTCGAAGCCGATCGCGACCTCCATCAGGTATCCAGGGTCGGCGAACAGCGCCTCCGGGTCCAGGACGCAGTCGACCTGGCACCAGCGTCGCCACTCGTGGGCCAATGCCCGCAGGACGGTGGTCTTTCCGGTGCCAGCCGGTCCGTGCAACAGAATCAGCCGGCCGGCCAGCGCCTCGTGCCGGACAGTCATGAGCCGGTCCAGCGCGTCGCGGGCGCTGCTGGAGTAGTTGTCCCGGATCGAGGCCCACGACGTCGTGGCCGCCTTGCGGGTGGTACGGGTCGGGCCGCGGCGCGCGGACATATACCAGAAGCCCATCGTAACGGCGCTGTCGACGTCCGATTCGGCGACGGCCTCGCGCACAACTCCGCTGAGTACCGTGCGCGCCAGCTCTTCACTGACCGCCGTCACGGTTACCTCACCGCCGCCGCCGCGCCAGCGCACCGCGCGCAACGTCCAGCCGTCGCCCGCGGCGAGCCGTGAGTCACGCGAGTCTTCGATTACCGTACGTAGTATTCTGGCATCGGGTGGCAGCAGGGACGCGCCTGAGCGGAGACGGTCGATCCGGGCGCTGTGCGCCCACGGCTGTTCCCCCGTCGTGAACGGGGCCAGCGCGAGGGCGTCGACCACATCGTATGGCGTGTCCGAGTCGTCCAGGCCGACCACGAACGGAAGCCCGGTAGCGCGGCCCGCGGACTCCGGCGCGGTGGTGGCCGCGGTGGTGGCCCAGTACTCCGGCTGTGAGGCTTTCTGATGAGGGACGGGCACACCACCGATAGTCGACGACCAGCCTCGCCGGCACCACCGACTTTCGGTTTTCGCGGCGGGACTGTGGCTACGTCACCAGCTGGCGGCGATGGTCGATATTTTGATCATGTGGAGCCAGGGCCAGGGTGGTGCTGGGCGGCGGGCGGCACCCGCATCGGCTGGAGCGGGTGTGCCCGGCCATACCGGAGGACTCCGGCTATCACGGTGGGCCTGAGCAAGGCGGTGGGAGCGTCCACGAGGTTCAGCCAGTTCATCAGCGCACGGGCCACGGCGGCATCGCGATGCGCGGCGATCTGTACCCGCTCCCCGTATGCCCCGACCAGCCGGCCACGTAGGCCGCGCCGCCCCTGGACGCCGGGATAGCGCAGGTCGGCGCCGGTCGCCAGCTCCCAGGCCGCGTCCACGAGACAGCTGGCCTGTCGGTAGAAACGGGCCGGCAGATCCGGGCCGGCGACCCGCAGGCAGTTCCGCAGGACCAGCGCCTGCTGAGCCGCCACGGTCATCCCCTGGGCGTAGAGCGGATTGAAGCTGCAGATCGCGTCACCTATGGCGAGGAACCCGGCGGGTGGGTTCCGCAGGCGCTCGTAGCGCCGCCGCAGCGAGCCGGAGAACCGGTGGGGGACCGGGTCGGTCAGCGCGTGTGCCGAAGAGATCAGATCGTGGATGTCGGGTACGGGCAGCGTCCGGGCGAACGCTTCGAAACCGTCGGGGTCCGCCGGCGGATGGTCTCCGAGCATGCCGGCAAGCGTTATCTGCCAGCGTTCACCCTCCAGCGCCACGGCGCCACCGCCGCGGGACCCGGGCATCGTGGAAACGATGATGGAGCGCTGCCCGTCACGGTCTTTGGGATCACGCCGGTAGAGCCGTGACGCGTAGCCGAGGTCCACGTCGACCCGCTGTTCCAGCGGCCGGGGCAGGCCGAGGGCGGTGAGCCAGTCCGCACCGCGGGAGCCACGCCCGGTCGCGTCGACGACGAGGTCCGCACCGACGAACTCCGCCCCATCGGCGGCCGTGGGCTCCGGCCGCAAGCCGTCGGGAGCGCTCCGCCCCGCCCGGACGATCCGCACGCCGATGATGCGTGCGCCCGCATGGGGAGCCGCGACAAGCCCGGTCGCCACTGCCCGCTGGACGAACTCCACGCCGGGCATCCCACGCAGATTCGCCTGTATGACGGCTTCCAGCAACGGCCTGCTGGCAAGGAGCGAGATCAGTCCGGTCTCGGTGGGGTGCACCCGTAGCCCCCGCAGGTACCAGCGGGAACCCACCAGCGTCTCGATCGCGGGAGCGCCCCTCGCACCGAGTTCGGCGGTCAGCCCGGGAAACAGCTCCTCCATGATCTGGCGGCCACGGTCGAGCAGGCCATGCAGGTGCCGGCCCTGGGGGACGCCGCGGCGTGGGTCCGCGGTCACCAGAACGTCCCGTTCGAACACGGTGACCCGGTCGAAGCTTTCCGCGAGCACGCGGGCCGCGAGCAGCCCGGCGATACCGGCGCCGAGGACAACCGCGTGGCCACGTTCGCCGCCGGTCGCGGCGGCCGGGGCGGGCCGAGCCCGGGACAGATCATCAGCGTCGGTCCCGCGTCCTTGGCCCGGCTGCCGGACCGTCCCGCCGTGTGCCATCACGCCTCCGTGGCCGTCATGTGCTCGCGCCGGTATCTGGGAGCGCTCGCATCGATCTTATTATCATTCTTTTACACGGCCCCTCGGTTATCGGATGCTCCGATAGATCTATTTGTCGCCACAATAACCGGAAGGAATGCGACTCGGCCGGGAGGGAGTTCGTAAGGAATGTGTCGCGTCAGGTAAACGAACCGTTCACCGCGGTGCCGGCCGGCTCTGTTGATATATTACTTTACCGGTCGATCCGACACGCTCGCCAATGTCCGTCCAGACGTCGGCGCCGGCGTATCAGGCCCTGCCGTCGGCGCTTGTGCCCGGCGACCGGAGAAGTGCCGAAGAATCGTGCGAGGGAGCCGAAATGGATCTGGCGACCACCCCGGCGCGGACGCGGAACGACGCTGCCGTACCGCCTCTCCTGGATGAGCTGTTCGAGCCCGCGAACCGCGCCGACCCCTACTCGCGATACCGGGCCCTGCGAGACGCCGGGCCGCTGCACATGTCAGCCTTCGGGCTGCACCTGGCAACCCGTTACACGGACTGCGTCACAATCTTGCAGAGTGCGGACTGGGGCCATGACAAGGAGGCGGAGCAGCTGCACCCCACGATTCCGGCAGCCGCCTTCCCCGACACGTTCCTGTGGATGGAGCAGCCTGATCACACTCGGCTACGCGGCCTGGTCACCAAGGGTTTCACCGCACGGCGGGTGGCCGAGCTCCGGCCACGTATCACCGCACTGGTCGACAGCCTGTTCGACGCCGCGCTGGACGCCGGCGAGTTCGACCTGATCGAGATGATGGCCTACCCGCTGCCGCTCACCGTGATCTGCGAGATCCTGGGCGTGCCCACCGGTGACCACCCACTCGTGCAGAAGTGGTCGCAGGCGCTTTCGCACGCGTTCGATCCGGACGTCTACCTGACCGCCGAAGCGCTTGCCGCCCGTAACGAGGCGCTCCCCGAGTTCGCCGCGTACTTCCGCGCGCTTGTCGACGAACGGCGGCGTAGCCCCGGAGACGATCTGATCAGTTCCCTGGCCGCGGTGGAGGAGCGGGGCGACAGGCTCACCGCGGAGGAGGTGCTCGGCACCTGTATCACTCTGATCATCGCGGGCCATGAGACGACCGTGAACCTGGTCGGCAATGGTTCCCTCGCCCTGCTGCGCAACACCGATCAGCTCGAGCTGTTGCGCGGGCGGCCGGAGCTGATTCCCCGGGCCGTCGACGAGCTGCTGCGCTACGACTCGCCCATCCACCTGAACACCCGTGCGGCCAAGCGGGAGCTCGTAGTCGGCGGCCGTACCTTCGCTCCGGGGGAAGGTGTGGTCGCTCTGATCGCCTGCGCGAACCGCGACCCGGACGCCTACGACGACCCGGACCGGCTCGACGTCACCCGCTTCTTCGGGGAGCGTCCGGTCTCCCGTCACCTGTCCTTCAGCCTCGGCCACCACTACTGCCTGGGCGCGCCGCTCGCCCTGCTGGAGATGGAGATCTTCCTCAGCGCGCTGGTGCGTCGCGTCAGGTCCGCCGAGCTGCTCAGCGCTGACCCCCCTTACAAGCCGAACATCCTCATTCGTGGCCTGGCGCGTCTGCCGGTCCGATTCCAGGCCTGAGCCCATCGTTTTCAGCGCGTAACGAACGCGGAGAGTGAGACCATGCATACATGGTCGGCGGCGCTCGAAGATTGTCGGCGTCGGGACTGCCCGCCGGCAGACCTGTTCCGCCGGGCCAGTGGATGCCGCACCTGATCGGCACTGCCCGGCGCGACGCTTGCACCCGCCAGCGCGCCCCCTTACGTAGGCTTGCCAGCGCCAGGATGCAATGCGCAGCAGTACGCTTTCGTGCGGGTTGCGGGTTGCGCGACGCAGCCGAACATCACCATCCAGGTGCTGCCCTTCACGTTCGGCGCCTACGCAGCCTTCGGCTACCCGTTCACGATCATGACTTTCGCCGGATCGATGGGCGAGGAGGAGACCGTTGCCGATCAGGTCCGTGTTTTTCGATGTGGGCGAGACGATTGTGGACGAGTCCCGGGAGTACGGGACGTGGGCGGACTGGTTGGGGGTGCCTCGGCACACGTTCTCGGCCGTGTTCGGTGCGGTCATCGTCCGCGGGTTGGACTACCGGGAGGCGTTCCAGGTCTTCAGACCTGGTTTTGACCTACGCCTGGAGCGAGAGCGACGGGCGGCGGCGGGACAGCCGGAGGCGTTCGGAGAGGAGAACCTGTATCCCGATGCCCGCCCGTGCCTGGCCGCGCTGAGGGAGCGGGGCCTCCGGGTGGGGTTGGCGGGTAACCAGACTGCCCGAGCCGAGGCGATTCTCCGCACGCTCGATCTGCCGGTGGACGTGGTTGGCACGTCGGACGGCTGGGGGGTGGAGAAGCCATCGGCTTCGTTTTTTGATCGGGTTGTCGCTGAGGCGGGCTGTCGCGCGGAGCAGGTGCTCTATGTCGGTGACCGGTTGGACAACGACATCAGGCCGGCGCAGGTCGCTGGTTTGGCGACGGCGTTGGTTCGGCGCGGGCCGTGGGGGCACATTCTCGACGATCCGTCGGTTGCGGACCGGTGTGTGTTTCGGATCGGCTCTCTGGCCGAGTTGCCTGGCCTGGTGTGTAAGCACAACGAGGCTGGGTAGTCAGCCGGGCCTGGAGATCGGTCCCGCGACGGCGAGTTCCTTTGTGGTGCAACGCGGCGACGATCAGGTTCCGGGCGCCATCCGGATCGCGGCGGAACCCGGGGACGAAGGCCATGTGGCCGAGGACCGCGGCGGCGAGAGTGTGATCGCCGGCCTTCTTGCTGGCGGTGAGCGCTACGTCGTAACAGCGGGCAGCGACGGCGGGCTGTGCGAGGTCGAAGAACGCCAGCCGTGCGGTGAGCAGCGCCGACTGGGCCAACGCGCTGGCGTGAGCGGCGCGTTGCCCGCTGGCCGCGCCGCGGACGAGGTCGACGCCCAGGTAGGTGTGCGAGTAGGCGGCCCTCGTAAAGCAGCCGCGCAGGCGCGGTCCAATACAACTCGCGCTGACACTGCGCGATCTGCGTACCTTCGGAAGCGGCGCGGAAAACCCTGGCAGACGACACCTGGAGGGTCCCGGCGCTGTCAGTGGCCGCCTTTGCGGACCTTCCACCGCCACGCCTACATGAGATAGACTAGTGCCACGTAATGACGACATTTTTGCTCGAATGCATTGTCAACAATTTTCGACATCGGAGAATCATCAATGATCCTCGATCAAGAAACCCCTAGAGTGGCAAGGCATATCAACATCATTAATCATTCTTGCCGATATGAATTCGACAATTGTAGATAACCGGAATAACAAACAAGATCTTTTTGTTACGCGGCACTGGTGCCGCGTAATGTACGCAAATTTCGTTACGCTGAGTCATAGCTGCTGTTCACAGTTTGGTCGATTATGTAATCCTGCAAAGATGCCGCCATTACACGGCACTAGTTTGTATATTTTTAAATATCTTCATCGGAGGTTCCGCGCGCGTGAGAGACTACCAGCACCCGCCCGACAGGACGCCGCTCCAAGCACGACGCTCGAGCCGGCCGGCCCACGGGGCCCCGGGTGATATCGGGTCGGCCGCGGCGCTGCTAGCTCTGCAGCGCACACTGGGCAACGCCGCCGTGACCCGAATGCTGCAGGAAGCCGGGCAGATCGATAACGCGGACGGCGGGCACGGGCAGTCGGCGGGGAGTTCGGTCCACGCTGTCCTGCGCTCGTCCGGGCGGTCGCTGCCCGAGCCGGTCCGCGCCGAGATGGAGGCGCGGCTGGGCTCCGACTTCTCTGACGTGCGCTTGCATACCGACCCGGTCGCCCAGCGGTCGGCCACCGAACTCGGTGCGCGTGCCTACACCTCTGGCAGCCATGTGGTCATCGGGCGGGGTGGTGCTGACGAGCACACCCTGGCGCATGAGTTGATACACGTGACGCAGCAGCGTCAGGGAACCGTGATGGGCACCGATGACGGCTCCGGCCTGAAGATCTCCGACCCGTCTGATCGCTTCGAACGCGCGGCGGAGGAGACCGCCAGGCAGGTGATGTCAGCCCCCGCCCCCCTCCAGCAAACGCCTGGAACCCGCACTCACTCCCATTCCGACCGTGGCGGCGACGTACCCGTACAGCGGGTCCGGCCGAGCACAAAGCCCAACAAGGGCAAGAATGCGGAGGTGGTGAAGCCAAGCGGCAGCTCGCAACCCGATGACGGCGGAGAATGGCATACTGCCACGGAGGAGGATGTCGTCGGGGGTTCGAAAGCTTTCAAAAGGGAGCTGGGAAAGGAAAAAAAGGAAAAAAATGCGCCGGAAAAGGGAAGAAAATACGACATCGAGTTCACCAAGCCCAAGCTTATTGGGCCGAAGCAGGCCAGCGGCGAGCCCCAAGCCGGTCCGGCGTTCGTGGCCACGGTGCCGGTCAGGTACAACACCAACCTGACGGATCTGATCGAAAAGTATAAGGAAGCGACTAAAAAACAGAATGGCAACTTCGCGCTCGTGCTGGGCGTCAACTGTGGCGGCGACGGCTCCGACCGCGGCACCAGTCGCACCAAGGTCGACGAGGCCATCAAGGGGCTGGGAGAGCCTAAAGGGCTGACATTCCCGATCGCGGTGATCGGATTTATCTGGATCAATAATAAAAAGAGCCAGGCAAGGGACCAACTTGACCAGAAGAATGTCCCCTACGGTCTGTTCCGTGAGATACTGGCCCGCCACAGGTGTACCACGGATTTCATAGAAGAGGTGCGCGCTCGCAGCAAAGACGGGGTGGTCTACCTCCACACCGGTGATTCCGACGTGCACTCGTTAAAAGTCCCGCCTGGCAAGGCAGATGATTCCAAAAAAGCCCCGTCTGACAAGGCCGGTGGTTCCGAAGAAGGCCCGTCTGGCAAGGCCGGTGGTTCCGAAGAAGGCCTGTTTGACAAGGCCAGTGAAATCCTCTCCGGGCGCGGACTCGAGCCCAAATCCAAGCCCAAATCCAAGCCCAAATTCCCCGACTTGGCGAGTGGCGGATACACCGTACCCTCCGACAGCGGCACCGCCCGCAATGCCGCCGAACTCGACATAAAGGTCCGTGAGGCGATGGCCGGCGTCGATCCGCGCAGCGTGTACTTCCCTGAGCCGAACACCTTTATAAAGGTGCCGGATTACGGCCACCTCCCCGATAGCGTCAGCTTCGGCATCGGCGCCAAAGAGGGCCAGCAGCTCGCCGACGACGTCCGCAAGTACGCCACCAACATTAATCCCGCTAAGGATAATAAGGAGATTTCGGTCTTCGATACCAGACTGATGATTACCACCAACGCGGACCGGATCGCCGGCAAGATCGATGAAAAAAACGAAAACGAGCTGGTCGAGGTCTGCAAGCTGGCCCAGAGCCACGCCAACCGGAAGACCTGGTCCGACCAGATGGAGCACTACCTGGACATCTACCACGCATACACCGACCAGCGCGGTATCAATAAGCTAACAGAGCTGACGTTCCAGGGCCTGCGAGTCAAGAGCGGGGACGACATCGAAAAACTCGAGCCGTTCGACAAAATAGTGGGCAATCTCAAAAGTGACCCGAAGTATAACCAGCTACCAGGGGAAGCATGGAACCTCGCGGAGGTCACGCGTAACGCGCTCATCAATAAACTAAAAGAGATCCACGAGGAATCAAAAAAGATCGACTCCACCAATGCCCAGAAGCCACCCACCGCAGGTCCAAGCCGTGGGAAAAAACAGGGCGGGGCCAAACGGTCGTAGTTTTGTCTTCCAGTCTGCGAGCCTGTTTTGTGCAGATTCGAGGAGAATAATGGGTTTCGTACCCGGCATAACGGCATGCGAACTGCCGTTTTTGTCCCATGAAACCCTTTTGATCTAGAAGCAGGGCACTATGCATGCCACGCCGACGACGGATCGCGGTCCACATCGGAACGATCGACACCGTGGGCCCCACATATCAGGGTGAATCGTCCTAAATCTAGCGAGGAATATGCACTGACAAAACGGATCTATCAAGATCAAACGCCCTCTCGGGCAGGTGGTGGTTCACCTGGTTGGGAACCTCCAGCGGTGGAGGGAGAGACGGCCGACGCCCGCTCGCGGCGTTGTTGTTCCTCCGCCCGGTCGAGCAGCTGCGCCGGGGTCAGCCGGCCGGCGTTGCGCGCCTGTCTGGCCTGCCACAGACTCACCAGCATCGTGGCGAGAATCACCAGACCCCCGAAGACAAGGCTGCCGCCCGTCCACGCGGAGGAGAAGGGCAGCCCTTTCACCGTGATCCACACGATACCGGCGGCAACCATGCCAAGCCCGAACACGATCGTGAAGGCGGCTGACCACGTTGCCGCCGCGGCCTGGTCAGCAAGGTCGGCGGCCTTCTTCCGGGCCTTGTCGAACCGCCGACGGGCCCATTCGTACTCCAGGCTCAGGATGAAGAACCCCAGCGCGATGACGAGGAACCCCGGGCCGGGCAGGGCGAGCAACGCGACGCCCACCCCGAGCACGCTCACCCCGGCCGTGGTCACCGCGATCCGGCGAACGAGGCGAACACCCCTGTTCAACACCGCGGCACCGCCTTCCCACGGATCGTGCCGGTATCAATAACCGTCGGCGTCGACGCCGGTCCAGGCACGTCCTCGCCACGGTACCCAGCCAGCGGCACTGGAGGACGCGGGGCTCTCAATGATCGCTTCTCCGGGGCTTTCCAGCGGACCGACCTGTTGCCGGGCGCTCTTATGGCCGGAAGCGGCAGCCCATGCCCGGTTCGGTGAGCAGGTGGCGGGGGCGCGATGGGTCGGGCTCCAGCTTGCGCCGGAGCCGGGCCATGTATTCGCGCAGGTAATGGCTGTCTGGCGTGGATGGTCCCCACACCGTGGTGAGGAGCTGGCGTTGGCTGACCAGCTTGCCCGGGTGGCGTAGCAGGACCTCCAGCAGCGCCCACTCGGTCGGGGTGAGCCGGACGTCGCGGCCCTCCCCAGCCGGCACGGCCGGGCCGTGGGCGGCCTTCGCCGCGGGCACGGCACGGGTGACCGTATGGGCGGCGAGGTCGATCTGGCAGTTGCCGATGATGATCGGTTCCAGGTCCTCGCCGCCCGGTGTGCGGCGTGACACCGCGCGCAGACGTGCTAACAGCTCGTCGATATCGAAGGGTTTGGTGACGTAGTCGTCGGCCCCGGCGTCAAGCGCCGCGACCTTGTCGCTACTGCCGACCCGGCCTGACAGCACGATGATCGGGACCGTGCTCCAGCCGCGAACCCCACGGATGATCTCAACGCCATCAAGGTCCGGCAGGCCCAGATCGAGCAGGATGATGTCGGGCTGGTAAGAGCCCGCGCGGCGGAGCGCCTGCCGTCCGTCCTCGGCGGTCTGTACCTCGTAGCCGCGCGCATGCAGGTTGATGCGCAGGGCACGCACGAGCTGCGGCTCGTCGTCGACGACGAGGACCCGGCTCATGGCCGGCGCGCCGGATGCGCGGCCCCCGCTGCGGGGCTGGTGCTGGCCGGAGCCGCGCGCCCCTTGTCGGCAGCTCCGCCGACCGAACCATGACCGGGCATATCCGACTCCGTTCCTCGGCGCGGGCCACGCATCCGCGCCATCGGGTCAGGCACGGAACGGGTGCGCGGTGCCCCGGGTTTTGGCGGCTGTCACCTGGCCGCTGTCATCCGGCGACTACTGTGCAGTCTGCTCCAGCGCCCTGTTCAGGTTGAGGACGTTGACGGTGGGCTCACCCAGGAAGCCCATCGCCCGGCCGTGGACGTGGTCGTCGACCAGCGCGCGGACAACGGCCGGATCGAGGCCACGGGCCTTCGCCACCCGGTTGACCTGCAGGCGGGCATAGGCGGGGGAGATATCGGGGTCAAGCCCACTGCCACTGGCGGTGACCGCGTCGGCAGGCACCGCCGGTGTGGCGGGCGCGTCGCCACGCACGACGACCAGCTTGCCGGCGGAGACATCGTCACCGAAAGTGTGGCACTCGACCTTCATCCCGGCGAAACTCGCGATGAACGGAGCAGCCGGGCACTCCTCGTTGACACTGACCACGCGGGTGACAGTGCCCTTGTAGCCGGGCTGGTCGTAGAACACCGACAGGACGGCCCCGACGCCGCCAGGCGTGCAGTTCGGCCGCGACCCGTCGACGCCCTCGAGCGTGCCGATCGCGACGCTGCGGGCACAGACCTGGGTGAGCAGGCTCTGCTTGCCGGAATCGTCCTTCACGTTCGGGTCCGCCAGGGTGTCGACGATGCTTTCCGGGCCCAGGTTGCTCGCGCTGGTCGCGGTCGGGTCGTAGCCGCCGCCGGCCGCCGAGGGCCGGCTCTGGAAGTACTTCGTGATCGGGTTGCCCTTGCCGTCGGTGAACGACTGGCCGATCAGGCTCGAGCCGGCCACGGTGCCCCTGGCATCGCGGACGAACGAGCCGTCGGCCTTGTCCCTCAGGCCGGGGAGCTGGGCGATGGCGAGAACCAGCAGCGGGTAGCCCAAGCCGAGCAGGATGGTGAAGACGAGTATCGCCCGTAGCGCGGCGAGGTGCTGCCGGATCCAGACAGGGACGCGAGAGAACATGACAGTCACCGGGCTCCGGGGATGAACTGGATGGCCAGATCGATGAGTTTGATGCCGATGAACGGAACGATCAGCCCGCCGAGACCATAGAGGCAGAGGTTACGGCGCAGCATCCGCGAGGCGCTCGCCGGCCGATAGCGCACCCCGCGCAGAGCGAGCGGGATCAGCGCGATGATGACCAGAGCGTTGAAGATGACCGCGGACAGGATCGCCGACTGCGGGCTGTGCAGCCGCATGATGTTGAGTGTGTCCAGGCCCGGGTACACCGCGGCGAATATCGCCGGGATGATCGCGAAGTACTTGGCGACGTCGTTGGCGATGGAGAACGTGGTCAACGCCCCGCGGGTGATGAGGAGCTGCTTGCCGATTTCGACGATCTCTATGAGCTTCGTCGGGTTGGAATCGAGGTCGACCATGTTGCCGGCTTCCTTCGCCGCCGACGTGCCGGAGTTCATGGCGACGCCGACGTCGGCCTGGGCCAGCGCGGGAGCGTCGTTGGTCCCGTCGCCGGTCATCGCGACCAGCTTGCCGCCCTCCTGCTCCCGCCGGATCAGCGCGAGCTTGTCCTCGGGGGTCGCCTCGGCGAGGAAGTCGTCGACCCCGGCCTCCTCGGCGATGGAGCGGGCGGTCAGCGGGTTGTCACCAGTGATCATTACTGTCCGGATGCCCATCCGCCGCATCTCGTCGAACCGCTCCCGCATGCCCTGCTTGACGATGTCGCGCAGGGCGACGATGCCGAGGACCCGAGCGGTCCCGTCCGTGGCCTCGGCGACCAGCAGCGGGGTGCCGCCGGAGGCGGAGATGCCGTCCACCAGCTCGCCGGTGTCCGGCGGGATCGTCCCGCCGCGTTCGGTGACCCAGGCCATGACGGAGCTGGCCGCGCCCTTGCGGACCTCGCTCGCCGGCTGGCCCCCGGCGGTGCCGCCGAGGTCCACCCCCGACATCCGGGTCTGCGCGGTGAACGCGACGAACCGTGCGTGGGTCAACTCACCGGGGGCGCGTTCCCGCAGGCCGTAGGTGTTCTTGGCGTAGATGACGATGGAGCGGCCCTCGGGCGTCTCGTCGGCCAGCGAGGACAGCTGCGCGGCCCTGGCCAGCTCCTGTTCGTCGGTGCCGCCGACCGGGAGGAACTCGCGTGCCTCCCGGTTGCCGATTGTGATTGTCCCGGTTTTGTCCAGCAGCAGGGTGTTGACGTCGCCGGCGGCTTCCACGGCCCGGCCGCTCATCGCCAGCACGTTGCGTTGCACCAGCCGGTCCATGCCGGCGATGCCGATCGCCGACAGCAGCGCACCGATCGTGGTGGGGATCAGGCAGACCAGCAGCGACACCAGCACGATGCCGGTCACCCCGTTGCCGCCCAGCGCCGAGGTGTCGGGGATACCGGGCTGCTGTGCTTTCGAGAAGATCGCCAGCGGCTGCAGCGTCGCGACCGCGAGCACGAAGACGATCGTCAACGAGGCCAGCAGGATGTTCAGCGCGATCTCGTTCGGGGTCTTCTGCCGGTTCGCGCCTTCCACCAGCGCGATCATCCGGTCGATGAAGCTCTCTCCCGGCTTCTGGGTGATCTCCACGACGATGCGGTCGGACAGCACCCGGGTGCCGCCGGTCACCGACGAGCGGTCGCCGCCCGCCTCGCGGATCACCGGCGCGGACTCGCCGGTGATCGCCGACTCGTCCACACTGGCGATGCCCTCGACGACGTCTCCGTCACCGGGGATGAACTCGCCCGCTTCGACGACGACCCGGTCGCCTTGGCGTAGCCGCGGTGCGGGCACCTGTTCCTCGCCGCCCGCGGGCGTCAGGCGCCGAGCGAGGGTGTCGGTCTTCGTCCGCCGCAGCGCTTCGGCCTGTGCCTTCCCGCGGCCTTCGGCGACCGCCTCGGCGAGGTTGGCGAACAGCGCGGTCAGCCACAACCAGATGACGATCAGCCAGGCGAACGCCGTCTCGTCGCGGATCGCGAGCACCGTGGTGAAGACCGCGCCGATCTCGACGATGAACATGACCGGGTTGCGGTAGAGCGTCGCCGGATTCAGCTTGCGCAGCGCGTCCGGAGCGGAACGCCACAGCTGTTTCGGGTCGAGCAGCCCGCCCCGCACCTGGCGCGATGGCCCCGGCTGCCCTGGGTGCGCCGGCTGCGCCGGGTGGGCTGGGATGTCAGGCGGTGACACGGGCGCTCCGATCGCAGTGGTGGACATCAGTGCAGGCCCTCCGCGAGAGGCCCGAGCGCGAGCGCCGGGAAGTAGGTGAGTGCGACGACGATGACGGCGACGCCGGCGAGCATCCCGGCGAACTGCGGCCGTTGGGTCGGCAGTGTTCCGGCCGAGATCGGCACCGGCTGCTGGCGGGCCAGCGACCCGGCCAGGCCGAGAACGAACACCATCGGCAGGAACCGCCCGGCGAGCATCGCGATGCCGAGCGCCGTGTTGTACCAGTTGGTGTTCACGGTGATGCCGGCGAAGGCGGAGCCGTTGTTGTTCGCCGCTGAGGTGAAGGCGTAAAGGATCTCGGAAAGGCCGTGCGCGCCCGCGTTGAGCATCCCGGCCCGCTCACCGGGCCGGGCCATCGCGGCCGCCGTGCCGATCAGCGCGACCGCCGGTGTGGTGAGGATGTAGAGGGAGGCGAACTTGATCTCCCGGCTGCCGATTTTCTTCCCGAGGTACTCAGGCGTCCGTCCGATCATCAACCCGGCGACGAACACCGTGATCACGGCTAGGACGAGCATGCCGTACAGCCCCGACCCGGTGCCGCCCGGAGCGATCTCCCCGAGCATCATGTTCACCAGCAGCGTCGCCCCGCCGAGGCTCGTGTAGGAGTCGTGGAACGAGTCGACCGCCCCGGTGGAGGTCATCGTTGTGCTACTCGCGAATGCGGCCGAGTCGGGTATCCCGAACCGGGTTTCGGTGCCCTCCGCCGCCGCGCCGACCGCGCTCGGCACGGTGCCGTGGTGGGCCATCTGGAAGCCCGCGTTCACCGCGAAGCTCGCGATCAGCAGGCCCGCCATCACCGCCACGATCGCGAGCCCCTGGCGGGTGTTGCCGACCATCCGGCCGAACGTCCGCGGCAGCGAGAAGCCGATGAGCAGCAGCAGATAGATCTGGAGCCAGTTCGTCCAGCTCGTTGGGTTCTCGAACGGGTGCGCGGAGTTGACGTTGTAGAAACCGCCGCCGTTGGTGCCGAACTCCTTGATGGCCTCCTGGCTGGCCACCGGGCCACCGGTTACACTCTGTGTGCCGCCGACCAGCGTGGTGACGGCGCGGTTGCCGTGCAAATTCTGGACTGCGCCGCCGACGATCAGCACGACCGCGGCCACGACGGCGACCGGCAGCAGGATGCGCAGGCAGGTCCGGGTCAGGTCGACCCAGAAGTTGCCGACCTGGTCGGTCCGTTTGCGGGTGAGGCCGCGGACCAGCGCGATCGCGACCGACATGCCGACCGCGGCCGAGACGAAGTTCTGTACGGCGAGACCGGCCATCTGCGCGAGATGCCCGAGCGTCGACTCACCGGAGTACGACTGCCAGTTCGTGTTGGTGACGAAACTCACCGCCGTGTTGAACGCCTGGCCCTGCTCCATCCCCTTGAAACCGAGGCTGAGCGGCAGCCGGCGCTGCAGCCGCAGAAGGGCGTAGAGGAACAGCACGCCGACGACGGAGAACGCCAGCACGCTGCGCAGGTAGGTGCTCCAGCGCTGGTCGGCCTCGGGATCCACCCCCACCAGCCGGTACACGGCGCGTTCCATCCGCAGGTGCCGTTTGCTCGTGTAGACGCGGTACATGTAGTCGCCGAACGGCCCATAGGACAGAGCAAGGGCGCCAACGAGCACGACGACGAAGACGAGCCCCGCGGTCGTTGTGTTCATCTAGAATCTCTCCGGGAACAGGAGGGCGACCACCAGGAAGACCGTGGTCGCGGCGGCGAGGACCAAGCCGACGATGTTTTCCGCGTTCACAGCTTTTCCGCCCCTTTCGCGGTCAGCGCGAGCAGCGCGAAGACCACGACGGTGATAAGCACGAACAGAACGTCACGCATGGGTGCTCCTGGCCTTCGAGTCGGTCGGGCAGGGGATGTCCGGTGGCCGGCCGCCACTGGGCTCGTCACACGGGCAGCGGCGGGATGCCGGCGGGATGCCGGCGGGATCGAAACGGGCGGGAGCCGACCAGCCGCTTGCCCGGTCGCGGCTCCCGCGAGCACGAGCCGCGGATGCCGTCCGCCCGCAGGCGCGGACCTGCCAGCCCCGCGGCGCACCGGACACCGCACACCCCTTCAGCTCACGGCAGCCGCCCTGGTCTGCCGTCGGTCATGCTGGACCACGCGGGCGGCACATGCGGCCGGCGTTGACGCCCTGTGTACGGTCATCCGGAAAATTCCTACGCCGTGTTGACGCCGGCCAATATGATCGAATCGATCATGCTGTGGGTGCGCGGTCGTGCGGGACCCACGGCTGGCGGCGGGTGAATTTGTCGGTGCGGCGTCTCGCCAGGCACTGGTGATGTTTGACAGGATGCCGCCTGTGAGTGGACTCCTTGTAGGTAAGCGCATCCTTGTCACCGGCGTCCTGACCGATGCGTCCATCGCGTTCGGGGTCGCACGGATCGCCCAGGAACAGGGCGCGACGGTGGTGCTGACAGGCTTCGGCCGCGGGCTGTCGCTGACCCGGCGGATCGCCAGGCGGCTGCCTGCCGAGGCGCCCGTCATCGAGCTGGACGTGACCGACGAAGGGCACCTGAGCGCGTTGTCCGACCGGGTGCTTGAGCACACCGACGGGCTGGACGGCGTACTGCACGCGATCGGCTTCGCACCCGAATCCGTGCTGGGCGGGAAACCGTTCGTGGAGGCCCCCTGGGCCGAGGTCGCCACCGCGGTACAGGTTTCGACCTGGTCGCTGGCCGCCCTGTGCCGGGCGGCCCTGCCGCTGTTCAGCGAGCGGGTGTCGGTTGTCGGGCTCGACTTCGACGCGGCGGTGGCCTGGCCGTCCTATGACTGGATGGGGGTGGCCAAGGCCGGCCTGGAGTCCGCCACCCGCTACCTCGCCCGTGATCTTGGTCCGCGCGGGGTGCGGGTCAACCTGGTCGCGGCGGGGCCGCTGCGCACGATGGCCGCCAAGAGCATCCCCGGGTTCGAGCGGTTCGAGAGCGTCTGGGACGAGCGCGCGCCACTGGGCTGGAACATCCACGACACCGGCCCCACGGCGCAGGCCTGCGTGGCGCTGCTGTCGGACTGGTTCCCCGCCACCACCGGGGAGATCATTCATGTGGACGGCGGTGTGCACGCGATCGGCACCTAGCCGAACAAGAGCGACCGAGGATAGGA
>NZ_CAKJTM010000022.1:54357-55527 GCF_917627345.1 Protofrankia sp. CiP3
GTCAGCCGGCGCCCAGCACCAGGGCGCCTTCCTCTGCCCGCGAGCTCCAGGTGATCCGGCTGGAGCGGGACCTCGCCGAGCATTAACGCCCATCCGGCCTACAGGGTGGTGTGGCTGGCGGCCGTAGGGTCCTCATCGCCCCTACGAGGGATTGAAACCGACGATCGGACGGACGTCATCCGCGCGGCTCCGGTCCTCATCGCTCCCAGGAGGGATTGAAACTACAGTAGCCAGAGACATCCTTGACGACCGATCAGGAGGCGCCATGCCGATCCCGGCACGCGACGTGGCAGCCATCCTCCGTGCCCGGCTTCCCGGCCTGGGCGCGAAGAAGCTGCACAAGCTGCTCTACTACTGCCAGGGCCACCATCTCGCGGCCTTCGACGAACCGCTGTTCAGCGAGGCGATCTCAGCGTGGGACATGGGCCCCGTGGTGGCTGAGCTGTGGCGGGACGAGAAATACGGGACGGCCCGGCCGCCCGGCCGCGTCGACGCCGGCGGCGAGGCCGAACTGAACACCATCGGGTACGTGCTCAGCCGGTACGGCGCGCTGACGGGCCACGACCTCGAGATCCTCAGCCACGGCGAGCTCCCCTGGTACACGGCGAACCAGGGTCGGCGCCCCGGTGACTCGGCGCCGATTACCGTGCAGTCCATGCGGGAGTACTTCGCGACCGCCGGCGCACCGGCCACCGCCGAGGACGAACCCGTCCTGGACTCCGCGGCGGTCGCTGGCTGGCTGGCCGGCGCGGCCGAGCGGCGCGGCCCGGGCCGGCCCGATGACCTGAACGAGCTACATGCCCGGCTGGGACAGAGTGGCTGACACCACACCCTGGCAGCTGGTCGGCTTCCTGGAGCGGTTCGACCTGTGGGCCGATCAGGAGAAGCCGGCTGACGAGCTACGCCAGCTCGTATTGGCCTGGATCTTCACCCGTATCGATGATCCGTATCAGGGTGTCCGCCGGGAGCCGGGCTTCCCGAACCTGTGGTTCGGTCCGGTACCGAGCTCCGAGCATGGAGAGTGGTCGGTAGTCTGCTGCTCCTACTGGATCGAGGAGCGAGATCATGTGGTGCGCTGCGACAGCTTCGCTACGCTGAACCGGCCTGTCTGATCCTGGGAATGGAACCCAGGTGCCTCCGGGGCTGTAAGAACAACGGGCTGTAAGAGAG
>NZ_CAKJTM010000022.1:56020-77585 GCF_917627345.1 Protofrankia sp. CiP3
CTCTCTAAGAACAACGGTGTAACTCCCATATCGCACTCTGTGTATAGACGCAGGTAGGGGAGGCACCAGATGACCAGCATGGCGACACATCCAGCAGCGGAGACCATCGCGGGCGAACGAGCGGTCGCCGGTACCGAGAGCGGCGCTGCGATCCTCGACGAGGAACTGGAACTCGCTCGGCGTCTGGTCGAGCAGGCAAGGGCCGAGGGGTGTCGCTGACCGGGCCGGGCGGGATGCTCAGGAAGTTGACGAAGCTGCTCCTCGAGACCGCGTTCGATGCCGAGATGACCACCCATCTCGGCTATGAGGCCCACGACCCGGGTCTGTCTGGTGGACGGTGGTCGATGCGGGCGGTGATCCAGAAGGCGGTCCGCGCGGCTGCGGCTCGTGGCGGCACGCCGGTGGCCGGTGTGCCGCCTGTCGAGACGAGCCGGGGGCGTCAGCGCAGGAACGCCTGGCCACCGTCAAGAGCGATGGTTGTCCCGGTGATGTAACCGGCCGCGTCGCTGCACAGGAAGGCCACGACGCCTCCGATGTCGCGCAGCGGGTCGCCGAGCCGCCCCAGCGGGATGCTGCTGAGGCTGCGGGCGTACTCCGCGGGCTGGGCCTGCGCCCACGTTTCCGAGGCCGGGCTGGTGGACGCGGGCAGCACCGTGAGCACCCGGATCCCGTCCTTGCCCCACTCCGCCGCCGCCACCCGGCTGAGCGTGTGGGTCGCGGCCTTGACCGAAGCGTAGACACCCCGGCCGACCGGCATCGGGTTCACCGCCGTCGAGCTGCCCAGATTGATCACAACGCCGCCGTTGCGCAGGTACGGGTGAGATGCGCGCATCAACCGGAAGGCGGCGAGGGTGCCCGACTCCCAGCAGGCCTGGAGAGCGGGCTCGTCGATGTCGAGGAGCGTGCCGAGCGCGGTCTGCTGGGCATTGTTGACGAGGATGTTCAGGCCGCCGAGGCTGTCGACCGCCGTGGTCACGCTCCGGGCGATGTCCTCGGGGCGGGTCACGTCGGCGGGTATCGTCACCGCCTCGCCGCCGACCTCACGGATCTCCTTCGCGACGTCGAGCAGTTTTGACTCGGTCCGCCCGACAAGGGCGACAGCGGCGCCCTGTGCGGCGACCGCGAGGGCGATGCCCCGACCGACCCCCTGCCCGGCGCCGGTGATCAGCGCCTTGCGCCCGACAAGCATCCCCGTCATCACCGGTCTCCGTCCATCCGCGTGGATTTCATTAGAGTTAATTTATCTGTCTACTTGATGGGATGTCGATTGTCCGGCGCACCAGGTCCCGTCGTTGGCGGCGGGCGGGCCGGTGCGGGGAATGGGAGAGGGCTGATTAAAATGATCAACTGTCTTGACGGCCGTACGGCGATCGTCACCGGCGGTGGTTCGGGGATCGGGCGGGCAACCGCACGCCTGTTCGCGGCCCGGGGTGCCCACGTCGTGGTAAACGATCTTGATCATGATCGGGCGAAGGAGACGGTCGCGCGGGTCCATGCCGACGGCGGTAGCGCCGAGCAGTATCCCGGCGACGTCACCCAGCCGGACTTTGTCGACAGCCTTGTCAACGATGTCGTGGCCAGCCGGGGACGGCTCGACGTCATGCACAGCAACGCCGGTGCCGGGCTTGCGCAGGGCCCGCTGGCGTCCATCGACAACGCCCGATGGCGCGCGGAGATCGCGCTCAACCTTGATGCCAATTTCTACTGCGTCCGTTCGGCGCTGCGGGTCATGGCGGTGGCCGGGCGTGGTTCGATCATTGTCACCGCCTCCGGCGCGGGCATGGGCGCGGTGCCGGGGACAGGCCCCTACGGGACGGCCAAGGCCGGCGTCGTACAGCTGGTGCGTTCCGCCGCGGTCGAGTACGGCTCCAGCGGGGTTCGGGTGAACGCCGTCGTGCCCGGCGCCGTCGCGAGCCCGCGGTTCACCGACCGGATCGGTGGAGACGACCGGCTCGCCCGCTACGAACGGCAGATCCCCCTCGGCCGGCTGGCGACCGCGGAGGAGATCGCCGAAGCCGTGCTGTGGCTGGCATCGGATGCGTCGGCGTATGTGACGGGTGTGGCGCTGCCGCTCGACGGTGGGACGAGCGCGAAGCTCGCGCTGCCATACCTGGGCGACTGAGAGCGCCCGGCAACAGGGGCGTGGATCAAGGAGCGGGGCTGGGGTGCGTGCATCGCGAGGCTGCGGAGGGAGTCACCCTGGTGGTGGGTGGCGACCGACGAGCCGGGGTACCCGTGCATCGCGCAGCGATGGATGGGGAGCGATGCGGTGAGGTGCGTGCCCTGGCCCCGCGACGCCGCGTCCCCTGTTGTCGGGCGCTCTGACCCGCCGGACGTGTTACCCGGCTCGGCCCCGGCTTGGTTCCCGGCGCGCTGCTCGGCTCGGTGCTCAGCAGCCGTCGGGCCGAGGCCGGGCCGAGGCCGTCGGGCGGGTCGACTCAGGTCGGCGGCCGGGCGGGGCCGACAGCGAGCTCGGCGAGCCGGTCGCGTAGCTCGGGCTCGGGCCGCCCGCTGATGTCGACGGTCTTCATACGGCTTGTCATCCCTTTGACCAGCACGACTTCGCCGCGGCGGACGCCAAAGGCGATGGCGAGCGCCGCGAGCGCCGCCGCGGTCGCCCGGCCGTCCACAGCGGGGGCGGTGACGCGGACGACGAGCGCGCCGTCGCCGGGCCGGCCGTCGGTCGCACCATGGTGGAAACCGCCGACCGAGGTCCGGGCCGAGCCGGGGCGGACTCTGGCCGTCAGGCGCATGGCCGCATCGTCTCGCGCATCGTCCACGCGCATGCCGGCCACCGGCCAGGGCACGGAGCGGGCTGGCCGGTGGCCGGGAAATCGGGCCGGCGGCAGCCACCGCCGCGGGAGCTCGGTGTGTTGGCGATGGTGAAGAGCACTGAGCGCGTCGTTTGGCGGTTACCATCCGAACTATGGCAGAGGCTCAAGGGCGTGTGGCGCTTGTAACCGGGGGTAACCGAGGAATTGGTGCCGCATGCGCGGCCGCGTTGGCCGCGACCGGTGACCGGGTGGTCGTGGCCAGCCGCGGGGGAGACGCTCCGCAGGGGATGTACGGCGTTCGGCTCGATGTCACCAGCGCGGCGGCGGTCGACAAGGCCTTCGCCGAGGTCGAAGCTGAGCTTGGGCCGGTGGAGGTGCTGGTGTCCAATGCCGGGATCACCCGCGACACGCTTCTGCTGACCATGAGTGAGGACGTGTTCCAGGATGTCGTCGACACCAACCTGCTCGGCGCGTATCGCGTGGCCAAGCGGGCGGCTCGGCCGATGCTGCGCATCCGGCGCGGTCGTCTGATCTTCATTTCGTCGGTGGCCGCGACGCTCGGTGCTGCCGGGCAGGCGAACTATGCCGCGTCCAAGGCCGGGCTGATCGGATTGTCTCGTTCGCTTGCCCGCGAGCTCGCGCCGCGCGGTATCACCTCGAACGTGGTGGCTCCCGGCCCGATCCGTACCGATATGACCGACGCACTCACCGACGCCCAGCGCGATAACCTGGTCGCCAATGTGCCGGCCCGGAGTATGGGCGAACCTGAGGATGTCGCGGCTCTCGTAGCGTTCCTCGCCTCGCCGCAGGCCTCTTACATCACCGGGGCGCTGATCCCGGTCGACGGCGGGCTGGGCATGGGGCATTAGAACTTTTCTGGAGCTTTTGTCCGGGTGATCCGCGCCCGGGCGGGCGGCGTACCTGATGAAATGCTGAAAGCGGGGCCGCACGGCAGGCCCGGGATGCGGTGCGCACCGTGCGCGGGGGACGATCGAGGCGTGTCGGGCGACAGCGGGATCACAGATGTTCGTACCGGAAGCGGCCCAGGGCCGGTCGATCCGGTCGGGATCGACGCGTTGCTCCTGGTCTCCTTCGGCGGACCGGAGGCGCCCGAGGACGTCATGCCGTTCCTGCGCAACGTCACCCGCGGGCGCGGTGTCCCCGATGACCGGCTGGCCGAGGTCGCCGAGCACTACCGGCGGTTCGGCGGCCGCAGCCCGATCAACGACCAGAACCGGGCGCTGCTTGCCGCGCTGGAAGCTGAGCTCGCACCGTTGCCTGTGTACTGGGGTAATCGCAACTGGTCGCCGTTTCTCGGTGAGGCTCTTGAGCGGATGCGCCGTGACGGCGTCGGGCGGGCGGCCTGCTTCGTCACGTCCGTCTTCGCCTCCTACTCCGGCTGTCGCCAATACCGCGAAAATCTCGCCGACGCCCGGGCCGCGGTCGGCCCGGCCGCCCCGGAACTGATCAAGCTAAGGCACTACTTTGATCATCCGGGCTTCGTTCTGCCCATGGTCGACCATGTCGTCGACGTGCTTGCGACGATTCCCGAGCCGGCACGGGACGGCACACGGCTGCTCTTCGTCGCCCACTCGATCCCCGTCGCGCAGTCGGTGGCCAGCGGCCCGGACGGTGACGCGTACCCCCGGCAGTTCGCGGCCGCGGCCACCGCGGTCGCCGACCGGGTGGCCTCCCGGACCGGCCGCCGTTATCGTCACGATCTCGCCTATGTCAGCCGCAGCGGGCCGCCGGGCGTCCCCTGGCTCACCCCGGACATCGGCGACCAGCTGGCCGCGCTCGGCGCCACTGATACCATCACTGCGGTTGTGGTGGTACCGATCGGTTTTGTCAGTGACCACATGGAGGTCGTTTACGATCTTGATGTGGAGGCGGCCGCGCGAGCCAGGGCCGCGGGTCTGGTATTCCGCCGGGCGGCAACGGTGGGGATCGACCGGCGGTTCGTCGTCATGGTCCGGCAGCTGCTGGACGAGCGTAGGTATGGGGACGGCCCCCGGCTAGCGGTCAGCGAGCTGGGGCCGAGCCACGATGTGTGTCCGCTGCGGTGCTGCGCCGACAGGACGTGTCGACCGGCCGCGGCCGGTACGTCGGCGGATGAAGAGCCTACCCGCCATACCACTACCAGATTCGATATCGCTAACGTTGCCGGGGACGAATCCCGGCGGACGCGACGTTGACTGATCTAGCGATCGAGAAGTGCACAGTCATGATGTTGTTCGCGCGCTCGCGGGCACCGAGGGCGTCGAGAAAGGCCAGTGTGGCCAAGGGCATCAGGGAGGGATGAGGTGTACCAGCAGCAGCGGCACGTGTTCGACTCGCCAGACCGTTTCGTGGTCGGAACCGTCGGCCAGCCCGGCGAACGTGACTTCTACCTTCAGGCCAGCTCGCGTGGACATGTCGTCACTGTCGGCCTGGAGAAGATCGAGGTCAATGCGCTTACTGAAGGGCTGACGACGTTGCTCGGCCAGCTTAGCCGCACCGGGGGAGTGCGGGTACCCGAGGCCCGGGATGTCTTCGTCGATCTCGCGCCGCTGGACGCCCCCTTCGAGGAGGACTTCCACCTCGGTCAGCTCACCGTGTCATGGGACGGCAAGCGGGTGCTGGTCGAAGCCGCGGGCAGAGCTCGCGGCGAGGCGGGTGCCGACGACGACACCTCGCTCGACACCCTCCAGGTATCCCTCTCCCTCGACCAGACCAAGGCTTTCGTGGAGCGGGCCCGCAGCATCGTCGCGGCTGGTAGGCCCCCGTGCGTGCTGTGCGGACGCCCGGACGGGCCGACCGGACACTTCTGCCCCCGTCTCAACTGATCGTCCTTTGGCTCTTGCCCTTTGGCCCCAGCTCGACGGCCACCCGTGGATGACGTGTTTGTTTGTGCGGCTCGTGGCATATGTTGAGCTATGCGGGCAGTCATATTTCGCTGGCAAGATCGGCGTGTGTTTGTCGCTGGGTACGCTTATTCGGCTGAAAACCGTACACAACAACAAGCACGTCGAGATCATGGATTGTATGGCGGTTACGGATCGGATCCGTGCGCTCGGATGGGGTGCGGAGGTCTACGCGGGGGGCACGGGCGGGCCCGGCGTGAGCGCGATGCCGTAGGGCGGGACGAGGACGCCGGGGTTGAGCAGGCAGGCCGGGTCCAGAGCGTGTTTCACGGCGGCGATCACGGCAAGCTCGGCGGGGGAGCGGGACAGGCCTGCCCAGGCCATTTTGGCGCGTCCCACGCCGTGCTCGGCGCCGATGCCGCCGCCGTCGGCCGCGACCCGGGTGAGGATCACGTCGGTCAGCTTCTCGCGCCCGCGGCTGTCGTCGCGGTCGAGGCCGGTCACGTTGACGTGCAGGTTCGCCTCAGCGAGATGCCCCCACAGGTGGAGGCGGGCCGGTCGCGCCACGGCTGGCACCAGCTCGCGCAGGCCGTCGATAAAGGCGGTGATGCGGCTGAGGGGGACCGCGACATCCAGTTTGACGGGGACGCCGAGGGCGTTCACCGCCGCGGTGTGGCCCTCCCGATAGGCCCACAGCCGCGCCTGCTCGGTGGGGGTGGTCGCGACGGCGACGTCGAGTACGCCGGTGGCGGTCTCGACCACGGCGGCGAGCTCGTCGCTGGGATCGGTACGCCCGGCGCACTCCACCAGCAGGTAGGGAGTGTTGTGCGCCCCGGACGGCCGGGACCGGTCGGCGGGACGGTCGGGAAAGGGCGACGGCAGGCCCTGGTGGGCGCGCACCAGATCGATGCCATCGTCGAACATCAGCTCGACGGCGTCCAGGGAACCAGCGGCGGTCCGTAGCCGGGCGAGGAGCTCGACCGCGCTGGTGATGTCGGCCAGGGCGATCAGCGCGGTGGTCCGCGCGCTGGGCAGCCCGACCAGCCGCAGCTGCACCCTGGTGATGACCCCCAGGGTGCCTTCGCTGCCCACGAACAGGGCGGGCAGATCGTAACCGACGTTGTCCTTGGGGAGCCCGGTGAGCCGCCGCACGACCCGGCCGTCGGCGAGTACCGCTTCCAGCCCGGCGACCTGGCCGCGGGTCATCCCGTGCCGTAGGACCCGTTCACCGCCGGCGTTGGTCGCGGCGATGCCGCCCAGCGTCGCCGAATCCCGTGCGGCGAGGTCCACGCCGCTGTCGAGGCCGGCCGCGCGCGCATGTGCCTGGACGTCGGCGAGAGTAGCGCCCGCGCCCGCGGTGACCAGGCCCGCGGCCGCGTCGACCGGTTCGATCGCGGTGAGCCGGCGCAGGCTGAGCACCACCGCGCCGATGGCGGCCCCGGCCGGTACCGAACCGCCGACCAGGCCGGTGTTGCCGCCCTGCGGCACGACGGGTACGCCATGGGCGGCGCAGATGCGCAGCACGGCGGCGACCTCATCGGTCGACCCGGGCCGGGCCACGGCGGTAGCCCGACCGGTGAAGGCCCCCGTCCAGTCGGTTTCGTAACCGGCGGTGAGATCGGGATCGACCAGGACGTGGGCCACGCCGAGGAGCCCCATGAGATCCGTGATCAGCCGGCTGTCGCCATGACGGCCGGTGTTCCGCCGGACGGTCCCACCCACGATTCCACCCACGGTCCCGGCCTCCATGAACGACTGCCTTCTCACGCTACGCCGCGATCAGTAACACCAAGTCGTGCCACAATGTTCACGTTGTGGACGAGCGGATGTCCGGGATCTATAGCCGTAGCTTGGGAGCGTAATGTTGTGCGCGTAGCGGTGATAACCGAGTCGTTCCTGCCGCACGTGGACGGGGTGACGAACTCGGTTTGCCGTGTGCTCGAACACCTTCGGGACCGCGGGCACGAAGCGCTTGTCATCGCCCCAGCCGCCGGCACGCACGTACCAGCCGCCGATCCGGACATCTATGCCGGCGCTCGGGTATTACGCGCACCATCTGTTCCGCTGCCAGGGTATCCGACATTCCGGGTGGCCACCCCGTGGCCCCGGCTGGTCGGTGTGCTGGCGGGATTCCGGCCCGACGTCGTGCACCTGGCGGCTCCGGCGGGGCTGGGCGCGCAGTCGGCGTTCGCCGCGTGGCGGCTGGGGCTGCCGAGCGTCGCCGTCTACCAGACCGACTTCGCCGGCTTCGCCGCTCGCTACGGACTGGGCCAGGCGGAACGCACCATCTGGCGATGGGTGGCGACCGTCCACCGGCTGGCCGGGCGGACGCTCGCGCCCTCCTGGCCAGCGGTCGACATGCTGCTGAGCCAGGGCGTTCACCGGATCGCCCGCTGGGCCCGCGGGGTCGATCTCGAGCGGTTCAACCCGCGTCATCGGGACGCCGAGCTGCGCCGCCGCCTCGCGCCCGAGGGCGAGGTACTGGTCGGCTACGTCGGCCGGCTCGCCCGGGAGAAGCGGATACACCTGCTCAGCGCGGTGCGGGATTTTCCCGGGGTCCGGCTGGTCATCGTCGGCGACGGGCCGATGCGGCCGACGCTCGAACGTCAGTTGCCGCAGGCCACGTTTCTCGGTTTCCAGTCCGGCCGGGAACTGTCCGCGACTGTCGCGAGCCTCGACATGTTCGTCCACACCGGTTCCCACGAGACGTTCTGCCAGGCCGCGCAGGAGGCGAAGGCCAGCGGCGTCCCGGTAGTCGCCCCGGCCGCGGGCGGCCTGCTCGACGTGGTCGATGACGGGCACACCGGCCTGCACTTCACCCCGGACTCCCCGGCCGCGCTGGCCGACCGCGTCGCGATGCTCCTCGCCGACGGCGATCGGCGCAGGGCGATGGGCGCCGCCGCCCGGCGATCGGTCGCGGGCTGCGGGTGGAGTGCGATCGGGGACGAGCTTATCGGCCACTACCACGACGTCCGCGGTTTCGGGATGGCGCAGGCGCGGGTCGGCGCCCTGCGTTCGCGGACCGTCCTCGCCCGCCGGGCGCGGCTCCGCCGGGCCGCTGTCGACCACTACGGCCGAGACAGCGGCGGGAACGGCGCATATCACTACGAGGACGGGAGCATCCGGTGAAAATCGTTCAGGCCGCCAACTTCGTCGCGCCACGGTCCGGTGGTATCCGCACGACCATGCGCCATCTCGCCGCCGGCTACACCGCGGCCGGTCATGAGGTCATCCAGGTCCTGCCCGGGGAGCGGGACAGCGTCCGTTACGCTCCCGAGGCTCGGGTGGTGACCATGCGCGCACCGCTGGTGCCTGGCACAGACTACCGTGTCCTGACCGACCCGTGGCGGGTCATCCGGCATCTCGACGCCGCGGCGCCCGACCGCATCGAGGTGCACGACCGGGCGTCGCTGCGCCCGCTGGGCCGCTGGGCCAGCCGTGCCGGTGTCCGCTCCCTCGTCGTCAGCCATGAGCGCCTTGACCGGTTGCTGAACCTGTGGACGCCGCGTCCGCTGCGCGGAGTGCTGCCGGTCCGTGCCGCGGCTGACCAGTCCAACAGCGCGCTCGCCCGGACCTTTGACACGGTGGTCGCCACCACCGCGTGGGCCGGGACCGAGTTCGTCCGCATCGGCGCGGCGAACCTGCGCCAGATCCCGCTGGGCGTCGATCTCGATCGTTTCCACCCCGGCCGTTACGACACCGCGCTGCGTCGGGCGTTCGCCCGTGACAGCGAGGTGCTCCTGGTCAACGTCGGCCGGCTGTCGCCGGAAAAACGGGCGGACACCGCCGTGGACGCGCTGGCGGAGCTCGTCCGCCGCGGGGTGGCCGCTCGCCTGGTGATCGCCGGTGACGGTCCGAGCCGTGGGCGGCTCACCCGGCGCGCGAGCGGCCTCCCGGTCATCTTCCTCGGTCACGTGGCGGACCGGGACCGTCTGGCCAGCCTGTTGACCACCGCGGACGCCGTACTCGCTCCCGGGCCGGTGGAGACGTTCGGCCTGGCGGCGCTGGAGGCGATGGCGAGCGGTACCCCGGTGGTCGTCCATCACAGCAGCGCGCTTGCGGAGCTTGTCACACCAGGCAGCGGAATCATCGCGGCAGGCAGCGGCTGGACCTTCGCCGACGCTGTCGAAGAACTGCTTGCCATCGATACGCCCACCCGTCGGCGCACGGCTCGGGCGCGCGCCGAGGACTTCCCGTGGGCCGTCACCGTCGATGGGTTCCTCGCCGCGCACGGCCTGCCCTCGCTGCCCGCGCATAGCGCCGTGTTGGGCGTTGCCGGTGACCGGCATACTGCTGGTGACCAGCACGTTGCCGGTGGGCATTACGGCGGCGCCACTCGAGCGGCCTGATGGCCACGGCGAACGGGATCTGCTTTGTCGCGCTTGGCGACAGCATCACGGCCGGGCTGGGTGACGGGGTCAGCATGGGCCGGTACCGCCGGGCGCAGGCCGACCGCGCGCTCGCCGGCCGAGGCTGGGCGGCCACGCTGGCCGCGTGCCTGGCCCCGGCCGGCCAGGTGCGGTTCGCGAACCTCGCGACCACCGGCGCGACCACGCGGGATGTCCGCGGTAGCCAGATCCCCGTAGCCCTCGCCATGCGCCCGCAGATCGTGAGCCTGATCGCGGGCATGAACGACGTGCTGTCGCCGGGGTTTGATCCGCTGCGCCTGCGGCACAACCTCGTGTGGAGCGTCCGGGATCTGCGGGCGGAGGGCAGCTGGGTACTGATGGCGCGGCTGCACGATCCCGGCCGCCTGCTGCGGCTGCCCGGCCCGGCGCGGCGCCTGCTCACGACCCGGGTCGGACACCTCAACGCGGCCGTTGACGCCGCCGCCGCGGCCGACCCCGGTGTGCTGGTCGTCGATCTGGCGCGCCATCCCGACGTTTACCAGCTGGCCACCTTCGACGTGGACCGGGTGCACCCGGGGCCTCGCGGCCACCAGCTCATCGCCCGGGCCTTCGCCGAAGCTCTGCACGAAGCCGGTGCTTCCCCGCTGGTCCTGCCCACGGTGGGAGCGCCACCCGCGGCGCCTACCCGGCTCGCTCACGCCCATTGGCTGGCGTTGGTGGGCCTACCGTGGCTGCTGGCCCGCCCAGCCTCGCCCATGCGTCGCCAGCTCCACCGCATCCGGGCGGCGCGCGAGAAATCGTCGCCGGGGCGGATGTACGGATGTGGGGGTATGCCGGCCACGACCGGTTCGTTGCCAACTGTCGAACGCATGTGACCCTCAGCAATCCTAGCCCGGATCGTCGCAGGACAGGGGCATCATTCCTTAACGTAGGCATCGTGATTTGCGGCCAAGCTGCCTCGCCTCGCTCGGGGGCACTCACCGGATGGGGTAATGCCTGGCTCGCCGGGCTTGTCAGCACTGACGAGGCGATCGCTCAGATCCAGCGGGGTTCCGGTGGGCCCGGCGCCCCGCACACCGTCGACGGGCAGGGACTCGCGCTGGGGCTCGGCTGGCTGCGGACCGTCGGCGCCCGGCGGCTGCGGCTTGTCCTGCCGGTACCGGGCGATGTCAGCGGTCTGCCGGGACCGCCGGAGACCAACCGGGAAGCCCTTGCCGCCGGCGAGGCGATTGTCCTGCTCGGCCCCGTCCCGCCGCTGCTCCTGGTGCCTTCGGTGACCGCGCACGGTCCGGCGGTCGAGGGCGGCCTGGAGTCGGTGCACTGGCGCTCGGCGGCCGGTGCCCACCTGCCGCCGCCACCCTCGCCGTTGCGCGCGGCAGAGCACGAACTCAACGAAGCTATCCGGACCGCGACCACCGCGCTGGTCACTCTTGACCGCGCGAAGGCAGGGCCCGCGGTGCTCTCGGTGCTCCGTGACCGCCACACCGACGAGCCGGCCGCGTTGCTCGCGCCGGGCTACCCGCCGCCCGCGCACGCGTTGCTCGCGCGGGCCGTGCGGATCGCGAGCCTGATCGACCTCGCGGCCCGCGACGATGGGGCGGCGGTCACAGCCGAGGAGATCGGCCGGCGCTCGACCACCCTGCGTGCGTTGTCCGCCGCGGTCCGCCGAGCCTGCGAGTCCGCCTACGGCGCCTTCGATCCCTCGCAGTCCATGGCCAGGTAGCGGTCCTGTTCCCGGTCCCGGCCTTGCTCCCGGTCCCGGTCAGGGAGGCGTCAGTTCCTACCCAGCGAAGTCCGCGGGGAGGCCGGTGGGGACGGCGGGCTGGCTGGATCGGCCGGGTCAGCCGCATACGCCGGTGCGTGCTCGCGCAGAACGCTGTCGAGAACGTCGCCGTCGACGGTCTCGCGTTCCAACAGGATGCCGGTGAGCGCGTCCAGCGCGCCGCGGTGGGCCCGCAGCAGCGCCACGGCGTGTTCCTCGGCCTCCCGCAGCAGCCTGGCCACCTCCGCGTCGATGATCCGTTGGGTCTCCTCCGAGTACGGTCTGGAGACCAGCTCCTCACCGCCGAGGTACTGGGGGCTGCCCGAGGTGTAACCCACCGGCCCGAGCGCGGGGGACAGGCCGAACTCGCGGACCATCCGGGTCGCGAGCGCCGTGGCGCCGGCCAGGTCGTTGGCGGCCCCGGTCGAGCCCTGGCCGAAGACGACCAGCTCCGCGGCCCGTCCGCCGAGGCGCACCGCCAGCGACGCATACAGGTAACTCTCGGTGTAGAGGTGTCGTTCGTCCTCGGGCAGCTGCTGGGTGGCACCAAGCGCCATTCCCGCTGGCAGGATGGTGATCTTCGCCACCGGATCGGCGTGCGGCGAGAGCGCCGCCACCAGCGCATGCCCGGACTCATGGACGGCCACCGACTGTTTTTCCTCGGGCAGCAGCACATTGGTGGCATCGCGCCGGCCCAGGATGATCCTGTCCCGGGCCGCGTCGAAGTCATTGGCCGTCAGCACGCCGCGTCTCTCCCGCACGGCGTTGATCGCGGCCTCGTTGACGAGGTTGGCGAGATCGGCGCCGGAGAACCCGGGAGTCGCCCGCGCGACCACGGTCAGGTCCACCTCCGGGCTGAAGCGTTTGCCCTGGCAGTGCACCTTCAGGATCTCCGCCCGTTCCCGCTGGGCGGGCAGCGGCACGGTGACCTGCCGATCGAACCGTCCGGGACGCAGCAGCGCCGGGTCGAGGGTCTCGGGCCGGTTGGTCGCGGCGAGGACAACCACGCCCTCGGCCGGGTCGAACCCGTCCATCTCGGCCAGCAACTGGTTGAGCGTCTGCTCACGCTCGTCGTGACCACCGCCGATGAGACCGGACCCCCGCTTGCCCCCGATAGCGTCGATCTCATCGATGAAGATGATGGAAGGGGCGCGTTTGCGTGCCTCGTTGAACAGGTCGCGGACGCGGGAGGCGCCGACCCCCACGAACATTTCGACGAACCCGGAGCCGCTCACCGACAGGAACGGCACCTCGGCCTCACCGGCGACCGCTCGGGCGAGCAGCGTCTTGCCGGTACCGGGCGGCCCGACCATGAGCACCCCACCGGGGCCCTTCGCCCCGGCCTGTCGGTATCGCTCGGGATGCCGCAGGAAGTCGATGATTTCGCTGACCTCCTGTTTCGCGCCCTCGTAGCCGGCCACGTCGGCGAACCGGGTTGTCGGGCGCTCGGCATCAACGATCTTTGTCCGGGACCGGCCGATGCCGCCGAGCCCGCCCGCCAGCGACCGTTGCGCCGCTCTGCCGGACCAGATGAAGAAGGCCACCAGCAGGAGCAGCGGCAGGAAGCTCAACAGGATCGACAGGAAGGATGTGCCGGCGTGGGTCGCCTTGACGTCGACCTTCTTGGCCTCCAGCTGGCCGAGGACGCCCTGGGTGTCGAGAGCGGTCGGGACCTGTGAGGTGAACGCGGTGCCGTCCTTGAGAGTCCCGGTGACCCCGCCTTTGTCATTGATCGTGACTTTCTGTACCGCACCGGCGTCCACCTGCTGGGTGAGCTGGGTGAAGCTGTAGGCGGTCTCCTGCTTCGAAAACATGCTGGGGGCGAACAACAGGGCAACGGTGATGATGATGCCGATGGGCAGCAGCCAGCGGCGCCATGTCGGCGGTGGGGTGGGTGCGGGCCTCGGCGGAGTGTCGCGGGGAGGCCCGGACCGAGCCGAGGTCGACAGATGGCTCCGGGTGTTCTGGCGAGATCTTCTACGGGAGATCATTTTCTGTTGCTCCTGCCTGCACCGCTGCCACCCAGGCAAACATCACCCGAACCCGGTAGCCCGCTGTTGCGTCCGTCACAGACGATCGATACCCCTTTCAACGCACGAGTCCTCCGATTGGCGTCGTGGCTATCCTCACCGTGCTGTCGGGAATCAGGGCGCCCAGCCACCCAGCACCTCCGGTGGCTCCCCGCCCCGCCTCGCGATGCCCGCGCCTCGAGCCCCGTCCCGTGGTCCATGCCCCTGTTGCCGGGCGCTCTCGGCCGGCCGCCCTGACAGCCGACTGTGTGCTGATTGTGTGGCCAACAGTGACTTTGCGGCCGGTGTCGATCTTGAAATCGGTATGGCAAGGCGTGCTGGAAGGGTCTTTGCGGGCGGGCCGGGCACCATCGGCGCACACTTGACAGGCACGGAGACCTCCTCTGGCCACCATGCGCGGCGCGGTCCGCAGGGTGCCGCGGCGCCGGGCGCCTGGGTGGGTCAGGGAGCCAGTCATAGGGAGCGCGTGAGTGCGGATCAGGCGGAACAGCGACGCCACCTTGATTACCCGCGCGGCGCTGTCGCGCCCGGAGGAGATCCAACACCGCCAGCGACGCTACGTGATTTCGATGCTGTTCCGCACGCTGTGCCTCATTCTCGCCGTGGTTGCGCTGCGCGGCTGGGCGCGGTTCGCCGCGATCGCCATCGCTGTCGTCCTCCCGTGGCTGGCGGTGGTGTTCGCCAACGGCGGCCCGCCGATCCAGCGGGACACCCCGTCGCTGTTCATCCCACGACGGCCGGCTGGCGATGTGCCGCCGCCGGCTCTGCCGCGGGCTCATCACGTCGTTGTCGACGGTTCGGTTGTCGACGGTTCGGTTGTGGACGGTGTGGCGATGGACGGCGCCGCGGGCGGTGTGGCCGCGGGCGGCGCGGGCTGGGAACAGCCGGCCGGCACGCGCGGCGGGCCCGGCCGATCGCGGCGCGATCCGTCCACGGCCTCGGATCGCGCCGCCTCCGGCCGATAGTGTGAGGGGGTGCTGCCGCTGCAGGGTATGACCGTTGTCAGCGTGGAGCACGCGGTGGCGCTGCCGTTCGCCACCCGTCATCTCGCTGATCTCGGCGCCCGGGTGGTGAAGGTCGAACGGCCGGGGTCGGGGGACTTCGCGCGGGCCTACGACACGGCGGTCCGGGGCGCGATGTCGGCCCACTTCGCCTGGCTGAACAGATCCAAACAGTCACTGGCGATCGATCTCAAGGCCCCTGAAGGCCGTGCGGTACTCCACCGGCTGGTAGGCCGCGCGGACGTGGTGGCACAGAACCTGGCGCCGGGCGCGGCGGCCAGGCTGGGCCTGGACGCGGCCACGCTGGTCGCGGCGCACCCCCGGCTCGTGGCGGTGGATCTCTCCGGCTATGGCGCGCATGGCCCCTATGCGCACAGGCGCGCCTACGACATGCTCGTCCAGGCCGAGAGCGCGCTGATCTCCGCGACGGGCACGGATGAGCACCCCGCGAAGGCGGGGTTCGCCGCGGGCGACGTCTCCGCCGGGACCTATGTCGTCCAGGCGGTGCTGGCGGCGTTGCTGCGCCGTGAGCGTTCCGGCGCCGGTGCCGCCCTCGAGGTCACGATGATCGATGCGCTGGCTGAGTGGATGGGGTACTCGGTGCAGACCGTCGAGCACACCGGCGTCGAACCGCCTCGGCTGGGCATCGGCCACCCGTCGATCGCGCCCTATGAGGCGTTCACCACGATCGATGGCGACCGGTTGCTGATCGGGGTCCAGAACGATCGTGAATGGGTCCGGCTGGCAACCAGCGTGCTCGACCGGCCCGAGGCCGCTACCGCCCCTGACTTCGCCACCAACCAGGCCAGGGTGCGTAACCGCGTGCGCACCGAGGCATTGGTCGCGGCCGCCGTCGCGGCGCTGACCACGGCCGAGGCCGAAGATCGACTGGCGGCCGCCGGCATCGCCTACGCCCGTCTCAACACCGTGCGCGATTTACTTGATCATCCTCAGTTGGCTGCCCGGAACCGGTGGACCTCGGTTGACTCCCCAACGGGACCGGTACGCCAGCTCCGCCCGGTGGTCCTTTTCCCCGGCGAGGAGGCGTCGCTGGGACCGCTGCCAGCGCTCGGCGCGCACACGGACGCCATCCTCGCCGAGCTCGGCTACCCGGCCCGGGAGATCGCCCGGCTCCGGACGAACGGGGTCGTGTGATCCGGCCGGCGTATGTCAGCTTTCTGTCTGACTACGGCCTGGTTGACGGTTTCGTGGCTGCCTGCCATGGGGTGTTGCTGCGCCGGGCGCCTGCCGTGCACATTGTTGACATCACCCATCTGATACCTGTCGGTGACCTGCGGCGGGGATCGGTCGTGCTCGCCCAGACAGTCGGCCACCTGCCATGCGCGGTGCACCTCGCGGTTGTCGACCCGGGGGTGGGAACCTCGCGGCGGGCGCTCGCGGTGTCCACCCCGCGGGGATTTCTCGTCGGTCCCGACAACGGGCTGTTGCCGCCTGCGGCCGACGCACTCGGGGGTGTGCGTTCCGCGGTCGCGTTGGCGGTTCCCGCCGAGGCACCGGCGACATTCCACGGGCGGGATGTGTTCGCGCCCGCCGCCGCGGCCCTCGCGGCCGGCCACGGCCTGGCCGGGCTCGGCGCGCCGGTGGACCCCGCCGGGCTCGTGCGGCTCCCCCCACCGGTGCTGCGGCTCGTCCACCCGGCCGCGGCCACCGCGTCCGCCACCGCGTCCGCCACCGCGTCCGAGGTCGAGGCCGAGGTCGAGGTCGAGATCCTCACGGTGGACACCTTCGGCAACGTCCAACTGGCCACGGCCGCGGGCCCGCTCGTCCCGGCGGGCGTCGTCCCGGGCCGGAACATCGAGATCACTGTGGGCCGGACGGTGGCCACGGCCCTGTTCGGGGTCACCTTTGCCTCGGTGCAGCCAGGAGATCCTGTTGTCTACGTGGACTCCGCGGGCCTTGTGACGATCGCGGTGAACAGGGGGAGCGCGGCTGCCCGGCTGGCGGTCACCGCGGGGGACATCGTCCGCTTGGCACCGCTTCATGGCGACGTTCCCGGAGCTGCCGGCCCGGGGCTGCCGGCGGTGCGGTAAGAGCGACGTTCCCGCCGCCGGCAGCCCATTGATCAGCAGAAGCCCGGGATCGTCAGCCAGGCCGGTCCCGGCGCGGGCGCGTCGTCACGCAGCATGCTGCCCTCGATCTTTCCGTACGGCCGGTCTGCCGGTTGGTAGACGATGTCGGGGTTGTCCAGCCCGAAGGGAGTGAGATCAACCAGGAAGTGATGCCGGTTCGGCATCGACATGCGAATCTCGGCGACGTCGGCGTGAGCGGCGAGCACCTCCCGGCCCATTGTGTACAAGGTCTGTTGAAGCGCGCGGCTGTGTACGTCCGCGAACGTCCGGAGAAGGATCCCCCGGATGCTCGCGAACAGGCTTCCGTACTCGATGTCCGCGGCCGCGTACCGCCACCGGACGGTGAGCTCGGTGGCGAGAACCCGGTCGTCCGTCTCAGCCAGAGTCGTGTACTTGTCCCGGGCGAAGCCGCGAAATTCCGATCCGGTCGACTTGAGCAGGAGCAGGCCGCCGATTCCGGCTATGACATGGGCCCTGTCGCGGTCGACGGTGACCACGGCCGTCCGGTGTTCACCGGCGGCCCGCGAGAAGGCGTGGTCAGCTGTGCCGCCGGTGGTGCTGATCCGCTGCCAGCCGTGCTCCACAATCTCCATTCGGGCACTGGTCGTCCATACATTGGATGCGACGAAATGCCGGGCGAGCCGCAGGCCGAACTCCTCGATCTCGCCGATGCCACCGTCGCGCGCAAACGCGTAGACGGTGTTTTTCTGGGTGTCGGTGGGCAGCACGTGGCTGTTGTCCCCGTCGAGATGCGCGCTGGTGAAGTCGCCCCGTAGCGCTGACGAGACGCTGATGTCCCTGATCCGATGCGCCCGGGTCGAACGATCGATATGGACGAGCCTGACTTCGGCCTTTCCGTACTGGTTCTCGCCGAGAACGACTGCCATCGCGCCTCCAAGCCGGGCCGAGGAACGCCCCAACACCCTGGGGCGGTGGGGACGCCGGAAAGCGAGCCGGGAGACTGCCGGGCGGTGCGCCCGCGATCTCCCGTGGTGCGTCAACCTGGATCTGCCGCCATGCCTGCCGTGCGGTGGTGCCCTTCCTGCCGTGCCGTGGTGCCGTGGTGCCGTGTTATGCGCTGGCGCTGGGCGCTCGCGGTGGAACGTGCTTGTCATAACCCTGTGTAACGCTACCGGTACTCCGATTCGGGTGACCAGCCCGCGTCGTTGATTCGCCGAACGCCGTGCCGGGCATGAGCCAAAGAATCAGGTGCCGATCGGGCGCAACTTCTGGAAGTCCTCGAGCGTCGGATGGAAGGACAGGGGAGGGGTCATGGATCGTTGCCAGTGGGTGCTACTCTCTGTATTCGATTGTTCTACGAATGGTTGTGGTCGTCCGTTTGACACCGGTCATTTTAATGATCAACAGGTCGTCTGTCGGCAATGCTGGGTACGGTCCGGCTGTGAATGAGCGGCGGTCACTGAAGATATGTCGGTCGTTGGTGCGGGCTTACCCCGTACCGCGGGTGTTCGGATCACCTGGACCGCTGATGTCGACCGTCGTCGCGGCGCTGCTCGCCGGGGCCGCCCTCATGTCATGTTCGCCGCCGGCTGCCGACAAACCGAAGGCCGGGCCGCTGGCACAGCCGGTGCCGACCGCGACGGCACCACAGGTTGTCATCACTCCCTCGGACGGCGCCGAGGCAGTCGCGGTCACCAGCACCGTGGTTGTGCGCAGCAGCGTTCCGCTACAGTCGGTAACCGCAATCCGGAACGCCAGCAAGTCCCAGGAAACCGCCGCGGGCGTTCTCCGGGGCGAGCTTTCCGCGGACGCCAGGACCTGGACATCGACCGACGGGCTGTTCGCGGACACGCGGTACCAGGTGACCGCGCAGACGTCCGCGGCACCGGGTGGATCGGGCCCAACGGTCACCGGCGCGACTTTCACGACGGTTAATCCGGAGAAGTCCCTCAAGGTTTCCTGGGGGCCGGTCGACGGTCAGACCGTCGGCATCGGCGCCCCGATCACGCTGACTTTCAGCGCGCCGGTCACCGACCGCGCCGCCGTGCAGCGGCGCCTTGCGGTCACCGCGAATCCACCGGTTGCCGGCGCCTGGAACTGGGCGTCCAGCACAGTGGCGCGCTGGCGTCCGCAACAGTACTGGAAGGCCGGTACCCGTGTTCACGTCGAGGCGCGCCTCGCCGGTTTCGACGCCGGTGGTAACCGGTTCGGGGTGAAGGACCGGACCATGGATTTCGTCATCGGGCCGGCTCAGATCAGCTATGTCGACGCGGCGGCGCACACCATGAAGGTGTATCGGGACGGCGTGCTGCAGCGAACCCTGCCGGTAAGTCTTGGCAAGCCGTCGTCGCCGACCATGGATGGCCCGCACAATGTCATCGCCACCGCGCCGACGGTGATTATGGACTCCGCGACGGTCGGCATCCCCAAGGGGGACCCGGACTACTACTACGAGACCGTGCAGTGGAACGTGCAGTTCACCAGCGGTGGTGAGTACGTGCATTCGGCGCCGTGGTCGGTCGGCTCCCAGGGGGAGAACAACGTCTCCCACGGGTGTGTCAACGCGTCCCCGGCGGATGCCGAGTGGTTCTACCGGTTCAGCCGGCTGGGTGACATCGTTGACGTGCGCAACACCGGCCGCCCGCCGGACACCACGCAGCTGGGCAACGAGTGGTCGATCTCCTGGGAGCGCTGGAGCGCGGGCAGCGCACTGCCGCTCGCTGACGCCCAGAGCACCGCCGGGCAGGCGCAGACCGATCGCGGCGCCGCGGCGGCGGCCCCGCCGACGGCGCGTTCCTGACAGCGCGGGCCGCCGGGACGCGATGATCTCCTGGGATGGTTGGGGAAGGTTGTCCCGCCCGCGTCTCCCAGGAGGTCCGCGCGATCAGCAACCAATCCGAACCCGGTGGCGCTTCGCGGTCTTGGTGGGCCGGCGCCCCGTCCTCCCGGCAGCACTGGCTGCGCCGGTTGGCCGGCCACGTCCTCAGATACCGCCGCAACGCGGCCCTGGCGTTCGGTGCCGCCGTGTTCGGCACCGCGATCGCCGCGGTCACTCCGCTGATCGAACGCGCGGTGATCGACAACGTTGTGGTGGCGCACAGGCAGCCGCTCGCGCCCTATGTCCTTGCGCTGCTCGCCGCCGGGGTGCTGCGTTTCGCCGCCGGGTTCGTCCGGCGCTACATCGGTGGCCGGCTGGCCCTCGACGTCCAGTACGATCTGCGGGACGCGCTCTTCACCGCGCTCACCCGCCTGGACGGCGTCCGTCAGGACGGCCTCCGGACCGGCCAGGTCGTCAGCCGGGCCAATTCCGATGTCACGGTCGTCCAGGGCCTGCTGGCGTTCCTGCCGCTGATGAGCGGGAACCTGCTGCTGTTCGTGCTCTCCATTGTGATCATGATGTTGCTGTCCCCGTTGTTGACGCTGCTCGCGCTCGCCGTCGGCCCACTAGTGATCCTTATCGGGCTACGGGCCCGGCGGACCGTCTTCCCCGCGACCTGGGCGGCCCAGCAGCAGGCCGGTGAGGTCGCGGCCGTGGTGGCGGAGGCGACCGCGGGCGTGCGGGTGGTCAAGGGCTTCGGGCAGGAAGAGCGGGAGCTGGCCAAGCTCGCCACGGCCGCCCGCGCCCTGTTCTCGCTGCGGATGCGTGCGGTCCGCTTCACGAGTCTGTACACCAGCGCGCTGGCGGCGGTGCCGGCGCTCGGGCAGGTGGGCATGCTGGCGCTGGGTGGATGGCTGGCATTGCGCGGCAGCATCAGCCTCGGCACCTTCCTGGCCTTCACCGCCTACCTCGGCGAGCTGGTTGCGCCGACCCGGATGCTGGCGGGCCTGTTGACCATCGGACAGCAGGCCAGAGCCAGCGCGATCCGTGTGTTCGAAGTCATGGACAGCCAGCCGGTCGTCACCGAACGGCCCGGCGCCCGCGATCTCACCCGGGCCAGGGGGTGCGTCGAGCTTGCCGACGTCACATTCGGCTACAGCCGGGACCGCCCGGTTCTTGCCGGGGTAAGCCTGCGGATCGAACCGGGCCAGACCCTCGCACTGGTCGGCGTGTCCGGGTCGGGCAAGTCGACGGTGGCGGCGTTGCTGTCCCGCTATTACGACACGGACACCGGCGCGCTGCGCCTGGACGGCCACGACATCCGGGAACTGGCTCTGTCATCACTGCGGGCGCAGATCGCGATGGTGTTTGAAGACAGTTTTCTGTTCTCCGACTCGGTTCGTGCCAACATCCGCTACGGGCGCCCGGACGCGGATGAGGCCTCGGTCGTGGCCGCGGCCCGCGCGGCCCACGCGGACGGCTTCATCCGCGCTCTGCCCGCCGGTTACGACACGGTCGTCGGTGAGCAGGGGCTCACCCTCTCGGGCGGGCAGCGCCAGCGGATCGCGCTGGCTCGCGCCCTGCTGACCGACTCGCCCATCCTGGTCCTGGACGACGCGACGTCCGCGGTCGACGTCCGGGTCGAGGCCGAGATCCACGCGGCGTTGCGAGCGAACACGCGCGGCCGGACCACGCTGTTGATCGCCCATCGCCGATCGACGCTGCAGCTGGCTGACCGTATCGCGGTGCTCGACGCCGGCCGCCTGGTCGACATCGGCACCGATGAGGAGCTCTCCGCTCGTTGCGAGCTCTACACCCTCCTGCTGGACGGCCGGGTCCGCGAGCCGGCGGTGACCGCTCCCCGGCCCAGGCAGGCACCCGCCACCGGCGTCGGCGGCCCGCGGCCCGTCCCGCTCGGGCCGCGGCCGGCCGAGGCG
>NZ_CAKJTM010000023.1:0-36714 GCF_917627345.1 Protofrankia sp. CiP3
GCTCCGACGCGGCCTCCGGGGGCTTGCCGGGGGCCGCGGCCGACGGCGCGGCGGATGCGGCCGGTGGCGGTGGCGGTGGCCCTGGCGGAACGGGCAGGTCAGCCGGGCTGGGGGCGGCCGCTACCAGCGGCCCACGCGGTTCCGGAGAACCGGGTGACCGATCGGGCGGGGCGGGTGGGCAGCTGCGTTCCGGCTATGCCCGTGCCCTGCCCGCTCCCGGCGAGGTCTTCCGCCGCCCCGCGCGGGTGGGTGCCATGGCCGGCCTGGCCGTGTTGTTGCTGCCGCTGGTCGGCTTCGCCGCCGAGCTGTTCCACAAGACCATCCACCACAACCGCGAGACCCTGCGCCGCTGGTTCGCCTGGGCGTCGCCGTTCCCGGCCAGGGCCGGGCGGCTGCCGCGGCCGCTGCTCATCGCCGGCTTCTTCCTGCTTGCCACGGCACTTGCGGTGCTGGTGGAGCCAGGAGCCGGGGCGAACGCGGCGACTGTCGCGCTTGTGCTGGGCTTCGCGGTGGCGATCCCGGTCGGCATGCTGCTCTACAGCAAGCCCATCGACACCTACCAGCGGCGGGCGTCCGGTGGCGGGCGCGGTGAACTGGAGGTGCTGCCGGGCGCCGCTGTCGTGGCTGTCGGCTGCGCGCTGCTGTCCTGGGGCGCCGCGTTCAACCCCGGCTATGTGTACGGGCTGATCGCGGAGTACCGCGCCCGGGGCGGGCGGCGGCTGGCCCCGCGTGACGAGGGGCGGGCCGTGCTGGTCGGTGCGCTGGTCATGCTGGCGGTCGCGGTGGCCGCGTGGCTGGTGCGCGTCCCCGTGGTGGCGGCCCTGCGGCGGCACGGCTCCGGCCAGGGCGCGTTCGCCCTCGCGGTCGCTGAGAACGTGCTGTGCCAGGTGGTGGCGGGCGCGGTGGTGGCCGCACCGGTCGTCCTGCTGCCCATTCACTACCTGGACGGCCGCAAGCTGTGGGAGTGGAGCCGCCTGGCCTGGGCCGCGACCTGTGGCGTCGCGCTGACACTTTTCGCGATCCTGGTGCTTGACCCCTCCGGGCTGCTCGGGACGGGCGACGGGCAGGTCTGGCGGCGAGCGGCCTGGCTGTTCGGCGGGTTCGCGGTTCTCTCCGTGCTTTTCTGGGCCTTCTTCCGGATCATGCCGGCACGCCTGCTCGGCCAGCCGGACGAAATGGATAACACAGATAATGCCGATAACACGGATAGCCCGGATGGCACAGACAACATAGACAACATAGACAACGGTGATGGCGGTGATGGTGACGGTGTGGATGGCGACGGCAGGGCGCCGGTGAACAGTCATGACGACGGTGCGGATGATCATGATCGCGCCGATACCATGCCCATCACGATCAGGAGGACGGTGGAGCCGGACACGGTCACGCTAAGCAAGATCCGTTAATAGTGAGGAGCGGGCGTGGATGGTGCGTTGCGGCGGGCGGCCGAGGCCGCGACGGGCTTCATGCCGGCAGGGGAGGGGCTCGCGCTGTACACCGCGGCGGCGGAGGTGCCCGCGGGCGTGCTGATCTGTGAGATCGGCACCTACTGCGGGAAGTCGACGCTGTATCTGGCGGCGGCGGCCAGGCGGGCCGGGGCCACGGTCGTCACCGTCGATCATCACCACGGCTCGGAGGAGAACCAGCCCGGCTGGGAGTACCACGACCCGGCCCTCGTCGATCCCCGTACGGGCCGGCTCGACACCCTGCCGGCGCTGCGGCGCACTCTCGCGGACGCTGGGGTGGCGGATGTGGTGACGGTGGTCGTCGGCCGGTCCGAGGCGGTGGGGCGGTGGTGGACAACACCGGTCGGGCTGTTGTTCCTGGACGGCGGCCACACCCACGAACAGGCTCAGGCCGACTACGAAGCCTGGGCGCGCCACGTCTCGCCCGGCGGCCGGCTGGTCATCCATGATGTGTTCGCGGACCCGGCGGACGGCGGTCAGGCGCCTTTCGCCGTGTTTCAGCGGGCGCTGGGCGAGGGCTTCACCGAGCGGTCACGCACGGGATCGCTGCGGGTCCTCGAACGCACTGCCTGACCGGAGCTTTTCCGGTCGTCCCGCGGGCAGGCCGTCCCCGCGGAACACCGCCTCGGTGACGCCGCCGGTGAGACTGTCGACGGCGAGCAGCACCGCCGCGGCCGTCCAGGTGCTCTGCTCCGGTGGCCAGTACAGCTTTTCGGCGAACTGCCAGCCCGTCCAGTAACTGCCGTCGTTGTGCCGCAGGAACTGGATGTCCTCGAGCAGCCCGGCCGCGGCGCCGCTCTCCCCGACCAGATGCAGCGCGATCGCCAGCTCGCAGGTCTCGGCACCGGTCACCCACGGCTGGTCGGCCACGCACCGGGCGCCGAGGCCGTCGACGACGAAGTCGTCCCACCGGCCATGCAGCCGGTCCCGGCCCCGCGGGCCGCGCAGCGCGCCGCCGATCACCGGGTAGTACCAGTCCATAGACCACCGGCGCTTGTCCACGAAGCGCTCCGGATGGTCGCGCAGAGCGTGGTGCAGGGCGCTGGCAGCCGCCTCCCAGCGGGGCACCGCCTCGCCGAGCGCGGCGGCGAGACCGAGCCCGCAGCGCAGACTGTGCAGGGTGCTGGAGCATCCGGTGAGCAGCGCTTCGGGGTAGGCGGTGCCGTCCGCCGAGCGGGCCCACCAGATCTGGCCGCCGGGGGCCTGCAGGCCCATGACGAAGTCGAGCGCGGCACGTACGACCGGCCACATCCGCCGCAGGAAGGAACGGTCGCCGGTGGCGAGCCAGCTGTGCCAGGCCGCGGTCGCCACGTAGGCGCACTGGTTGCTGTCGGCGAAGTCGTCCTTGATCTGACCGGCGACGTAGCTGGTCGCCCATGATCCGTCGTCCCGCTGGGTATGGCGGATCCAGTCCCAGGCGGCCTCCACGGCTTCGATGGTGTCTGGCCGGCCGGCGATCCGTAGCGCCATCGCGCACTCGAGGTGATCCCACGGGTCGGTGTGCCCGCCCGGATACCAGGGGATGGCGCCGTCGGGTTCCTGGACGGCGACGATCGTGGCCGCGGTCTCGGCGATCGCGTCCGGGGCGAGCGGTGGGGTGGGCTTAACCGGCCGCACGCGGGACCTCCGGTTTGCGCAGATAGAACACGACGCTCTTGCCGATGAGCGGATTGAGCACCCGTTCGGCGAGGCGGGTGGGCCACGGCCGGCGCATCATGTCCCAGACCAGCACCCGGTGGTAGAGCCTGGTCGCGGGGTGGTCGTCGTTGTGCACTCCTACCAGGCAGCGCAGCCACCAGTACGGAGCGTGCAGAGCATGCGCGGTGTGCCTGTCGACGGGGTCGAGCCCCACGGCGCGCAACCGGGCCAGTAGATCGCGTTGCCGGTAGATGCGGATGTGCCCGCCGTCCACGCTGTGGTAGGCGGTCGAGAGGCGCCAGCAGATCCGCTCGGGCAGCCAGGCCGGGACGGTGACCGCGGCGAGCCCGCCGGGGCGCAGCACACGGGCCAGCTCCGCCATGGCGCGGGCGTCGTCCGCGATGTGTTCGAGCACCTCCGCGGCGATGACCCGGTCGAAGGTGGCGTCGGCGAACGGCAGCGCGAGCGCGTCCCCGCGCACGCCGGCGGCCCGTGCCGCCGGCGGCACCTGGCCCTGTGCGGCCATCGCGGCGAACATCTGCCCGACACCGGTGACCTCGGCCGCCGCGTGGTCGAGCGCGACCACCTCCGAGCCTCGGCGGAACGCCTCGAAACCATGCCGGCCCGTGCCGCAGCCGAGATCGAGCAGACGGCAGCCCTCGGTGACCGGGTAGCGGTCGAAGTCGACCGTCAGCATGGGTGCGGGCCGGCCGCCGAGGAGCGCCCGCGCCCGGACCGGACCGCGTCGATCCGGTCCGCGTACCACGCGGCGGTCGCGGTGGTCGCGGCCCGCCAGGAGAAGCGCTCCTTCACCCGGGCGCGGCCGGCGGCGCCCATCCGCGCTCGCAGCGCCGGGTCGTCGAGCAGCCGTCCGATCGCGGCGGCCAGCGCCTCGGCGTCCCCGGGCGCGACGAGCGCGGCGGCCTGCCCGGCCGGCCCGACCACCTCCGGAAGCGCACCGGCCGTGGTCGTGACCAGCGCCACGCCACAGGCCATCGCTTCGACCGCGGGCAGGCTGAAGCCCTCGTGCAGCGACGGCACCACGGCCAGCTCAGCTGACCGCAGCAGCGTGACGAGCTCCGTTTCGGAGAGGTTCGGGCGGAACGTGACGACGCCGGTGAGGCCGAGGTCGTCGACCTGGTGCTCGATGGCGCCACCCGGCCGGGCCGTACCGACGCACACCAGGTGGGCGTCACGTTCGGCCCGGACCTTGGCGAGCGCCTCCAGCAGCACTCCCAGCCCCTTCAGCGGTACGTCCGCGCTGGTCACGACCACGATGCGTCCTGGCGTCGACGCCAAAGCCGACGCCGGGGCGGCGGCGGGGCAGAAGACGTCGGCATCGACACCGAGCGGGACGGTGCGCATCGCCGCCGCGGCCACCCTCATGTCGAGGATGATCTCCTGGCGGGAGCTCTGGGACGGAACGACGATGCCGTCAAGGCTGCGAGCGACCCGGGCCTGCATCGGCAGGAAGGAGTACCAGCGGCGGATGCCGGCACGCGCGGTCCGGTCCGGCGCGGCAGCCAGCGCCAGCCGGCGATCGACGGTGATCGGATGGTGCACCGTCGCCACCACCGGAACGCCGTGCGGGCGCAGCGCCCGGCGCAGGGCGAGCAGGCCGTAGCCGAGGCCCTGGTTGTCGTGGACGATATCGAAGCGGGGCGGGTGGCCGGTATCCGGCCGCAGCGCACGGGCGGCCCGGATGCTGAACGCCAGCGGCTCGGAGAACTGGCCGGTGCGCATCAGGCCGAACTCGACGGCGTCGGCGACGGTGCGCAGCTCCCGTGGGGACGGCCAGCGGAACGGATCGGGCTCGGCGTACAGGTCGAGGCTGGGCAGCGTGCGCAGCTCGATCCCGGGGTCGAGCAGGGGGTAGGGCGGCCCGCTCACCACCGTGACCTGGTGGCCCAGCATGACGAGCTCGCGGGAGAGATGCCGGACGTACACGCCTTGACCGCCGCAGGTGGGGAGACTGCGATATGACAGCAACGCGATCCGCAACGGTGTCCTCTCCATAGGTTCAGATCCATGGGCTCAGATCTGTTTCCCGCCGGTGCCAGCTCGTGTCCCTGTTGCCAGGCGCTCCAAGCCGGCGCGGAGCTGTTTCCGGCACAGTAGGGCATATCCGGTTGATCTTCTCGGGCGTGCGCTGCGGACCGCGGATACCCGTTGGGCGTTGCCGGCCGGGAACGCCTCCCGGGCCCGCGCGCCGAGGCCGAGGCCAGTCAGCCCGTCCTCCAGCACCGGGGGACCGCGGCCAGGCCCGCGCTGAGCGCTTCAGGTCGTCTCGCTGGCGAGCCGTGCGAGTGCGCCACCGGCACGCATGAGGTCCGCCAGATCCTGGTGGCTCAGTTGGCGAAGGCGGCGGGAGTACCAGCTGTCGACGACACGCCGGGATTCCTGGACGGCGGTGAGACCCTTGTCGGAAATCCGCACGATGCACTGGCGGCCGTCGTATTCGTCGTTTTCTTTGATCGCCAGGCCGCGTTCGATCAGCGTTGCCAGCGCGCGTGTCATCGACGGTTTGCGCACACCCTCGACGTGGGCGAGCTGCGTCGGCGTCAGCGGTCCCAGCCGTTGCAGAGTGGACAGGGCTGAAATCAGGCTGAGTGGCAGCGCCCGTGGGTCACGCTGGCGTTCCGCCCGCTGTGAGCGCGCGAGCCTGGTTATCGAGGTTCGCAGCATGGCCACGAACACCGGGTCGAGGCGCTCGTCATCCGGGGCGCTACCGGTACCCGCATGGTTGGCGGTGGTCGGGTAGCGCCCGCGTCCGGTCGACGGTGGGCCGCTGGCCGGTCGTATGGGCACGGTCATTACCGCATGGTAACGACTTTCGCGGTTGATGCCGTGTCGATCAGGTGAGCACCAGTTCCTGGGGGACGACGATGACGTCGACGAGCGCGCCGCGCCGCCACACGGTCAGCTCGACCGGCTTTCCGATGGTGTCCTCGGTCATGAGGCGCTGGAGGTCGCCGGATGCGGCGACCGGCCGCCCGGCGACCGAGAGCACCAGATCGCCGGTGAACAGCCCGGCCCGCCCGGCTGGGCTGTTCACCACGACCTCCGCCAGCCGTACGCCGTGCCGGCGGCCGAACCGCTCCGCCAGGTGCGGCGGGAGCGGAGCCCGGGAACTGGCCACCCCGAGATAGGCCCGCCGGACCCGGCCGTCACGCATGAGGGCGGCGAGGATGCGGCGGGTGGTGTCGTTGACCGGGATGGCGAGCCCGAGGCCGATCCCGGCGACGGCGGTGTTCACGCCGACGAGGTGGGCGTTCGCATCGGCCAGGGCGCCGCCGGAGTTACCCGGGTTGAGAGCGGCGTCGGTCTGGATCACCTCGTCGATGACACGGACGGTCGCGCCGGCCCGGGTCGGCAGCGACCGGCCGAGCGCGCTGACAACCCCTGCCGTGACGCTGCCGGTCAGCCCCAGCGGATTGCCCACGGCGACGACGAGCTGGCCAACGGTAAGCGTTGCGGCATCGCCGAGCGTGGCCGGCGGAGGCGTGCTACCGCGGGCGCGCAGCACGGCGAGATCGGACAGCGGATCGGCGCCGATCACGTCCACAACCCGCTCCGTGCCGTCGGTGAACTCGGCCGTGCCGGTCACGGCGTTCCGTTCCCTGCCCGGCAGGCCGCTGTCGACGACGTGGGCGGAGGTCAGCAGGAAACCGTCGTCGGTGAAAACCACGGCGGACCCAGCGCCCGCACCCGCGCTGGTCCGTACCCGCAGGCTCGCGACAGCGGGGGAGAGCGCGGCGGCGACCCTGGTCACCACCTGCGAGTAGGCGTCCATCGGATCCTGCATCACGGCCTCCCGGCGCCGGTCCCAGACAAGCGATCTGATTACATGTTTACGTCGCTTGCAACATCGCGGCGTCGAGCGGCCTTCCCTGGCCCCTGTCCGCCCAGGGCGGACAGGGGCCAGGGCGGCGGGGCGTCAGTCGACGAGCGCCTTCCGCAGGACATCCAGCTCGGCCTGGGTGATGCCATGGTCGAGCGCCCAGCCGGCCGTGCCGCCCCAGCGCTGGTCGACGGTCTCGAAGAAGGCCCACATCGTCTCGGGCCGGCAACCGATGTCGCCGCGCGCGCTCCTGCCGTAGGTCGGCATCGCGATCAGGCGTTCCCGGATCCGCGGCAGCCGTTCATTGGTCAGGACGTAGTCGTCGACGATCGCTTCGCGCCGGACCCCGACGACATCCAGAACGAGCGCGGCAAGGACACCGGTGCGGTCCTTGCCCGCCGCGCAGTGGAACAGGACCGGTAGCTCGGCTGGCTGGGTGAGCAGCCGCAGCGCCGCCGGCACCGTGCTGCCGGGACGGGTCAGATAGTCCACGTAGTGCTCGACCGTCTCCTGCCTGGATCGCTGTTCGACGATCACCTTGTGTTCGGGGTCGCCGGGCACGAGATAGACGTCGGGAACGAACGCCACATTGCGGTAACGGACCGCGGTCTCCGCGAGCAGCCCGCGGCCCTCGGCCGCCGCTTCCCTCGGCGTCCGCAGATCCAGCACGGTGCGTAGACCGAACCCGTTGACCAGTACGTCCGCACCCTCCACCGTCAGCTGCTGGACTGTGTCACACCGGATCAGAAGCCCCCGCCTGGTCGAGCCACCGTCCGTTGTGGGCAGGTCCCCGAGGTCGCGGGCGTTGTCACAGCCATCAAGGTGGATCCAGCGGTCGGTCACGAAACCCCTTCGGTCGCGGTGGGCAAACGCCGGTGCCACTGGCGGTCGGTCGGCCGCGGCTGGGGCGTCTGAGCCTCCCAGCCTAACCGTGCCAGGTCAGCGGAAGTGGCCTCATACGGCCGCTGACCTGCGCGGACCGCCCGTGTGATCCACTGTCAACATGATGATCATTTGCTCTTTCCTGTGTGTCAGCGGTTGACTTGGTTGGGTTCAGCTGGCAATGTGCGTGCGGTCTCACGGTTTGGGACGTTCGCCCTGAGGTAGAGGTTGATGCGGTGGGTACTGGCAGGATCGTGCGGTTCGACGGGATTCGTGGCTACGGCTTCATCGCGCCTGACGAGGGCGGCGATGACATCTTCATGCATGTGAACGATTTGCAGGATGAAAAGTATCTGTTCCGGCCCGGCGTACTTGTCGAGTTCAAAGCGGAGGAGGGTGACAAGGGCCTGAAGGCCTCGGCTGTCCGTCTTGTCGACCGGGTCGGGGCCGGCCCGTTCTTTCCACGTGCCACCAGCCCGAACCTTGCGGGTTCGGGCACCGACGACGACGAGATGTGCGATGTCCTGACCACCGCCGAGTTTCTCCATGTGCTCACTGAGATACTTGTCGAGGGGGTACCGACGCTGACCGGCGGCCAGATTGGCCAGATACGGCAGCGGCTCCTCGATCTCGCGCGGGCGCGCGGCTGGGTCGAATCCTGACGCTCCGGCCGGCTGGTCCGGCGGGTGGGCCTGCCGTGATGCCCACGGCGGTATGCGGTTCGGCGTTGTCATCCGATGGATGAATTATCCGTTGAGAGTGAGAACGCCGGACGTCGCCATTCCGTTGACGCCTGCGGCTGGCACGGCGGCAGGTGAATGTTTCTGCCGTGCGCTGGGGGCCGGAGAGCATCATCCGCTCGGTCTTCACACGGGTTTTGGCCAGGGACTGCCTGGTGGGTGCCGTGCCTGGCGGGTGCTCCGCCAGGCCGCGGCCCAGGCCGGGGCTGTTGCTTTCTTCGCTGCTGTTCATCGTCTTGGTCGTCGCGGTGGTAGGCGTCCTTGGGACGCCCCTCATCACCAGCGTGGCCACTACTGTCCAGGCGGCGCTCGCCAGCACGCGGCAGCCGCTGACCAGCACTGTGCTCAGCGGCGCTGTGTGCCCAACGCCCCTCATCTTCGGCGTGGGCGCCTTCTCTGCGTGCGGCGGCGCGGGAAGTCACCGGAGATGGTGGGGGGCGACCGGCAAGCCGGGGTAGCCGTGCACCGCGCGGCAATGGATGGGCAGCGATGATGTGAGGCGCGTGCCCCAGCCTCGCGACGCCGCGTCCCTTGTTGCCGGTCGCTCAGAGACGCTCTCAAGGCGCTACTGGACGAAACAGCTGTTCGGCCGGCGACCATGTCGAGCAGCCGTGCTCCCAACCCGCCGTCCGCACAGGCCAACGGCCTGACCCACGACGTGCGCCCACAGCCTCAGATCGGCTCGATGACGTTCTTCCGCGAGTGCCCGTAGACCACCGAGGTACGTACGTCCGCAAGTGCCTGGAGCTCAGTCAGTTTGTCCAGGACCACCGAATGCAGATGGTCGGCGTCGCGAACCGCCACGTGGAGAAGGAAGTCGTCGGTGCCCGTCAGCACGAAGTACCGGCGAATGTGCGCCCAGCACCACAGCGGGTCGACCCCGTCGAGGCGGGCCAGCGACTGGTAGACGGTGAAGAAGTCCGAGGACAGCACCAGCCGGCGGCCCTCGGGCAACGCGGCGGCGTCGCGGTCGATCCCGAAATGCTTCTCCACGACCGCCGCCGAACGGGTCGGGTCCATCCTGAACACCACCGTGTCGCAGGCGACGAACACCCACAGCCACCAGCGGGTGCCGTCCTTGCCCTCGACCCGCTCGAACACCCGCCAACCGGTCTTGTCGGCGTGCACGTGAGACGCAGCGGCGTTACGGGCAGCGACCGCTGTCTCGAGCGGGGCGAGCAGCGCGTGCACGTCCTTCAACGCCCCAGACACACTGCCCTCGGCCAGGTCGAGCCCTTCCGCCGCCAGCGACCGGGCAATACGGTGCAACGGCAGGCCCAGCACGTACTTCTCGGACAGCAACCGGGGCAGGAACCCGGCGGTGAACCGGCCCTTCGCGACCGGCTTCGGCGGCACCGGGGCGGTCGCCGTCCGCGGCCCCGGACAGCCGCACCGCCGCCTGCGGTGCACGACCCGGGTGACCGTCACCCGCCAGTCGGCCTGCTCGCTGTCCTCGGTCCCCACAGGTCCGAACATCGTCCCACACCCGGAACAGGCCCGCTCGCCGACGGGCACGTCGTGGACCTCCTCACGGGTGTCCAGGTGCGAGTAGTCCCGCCGCCCGTGCCCTTTGCTCCCCTGCGCTGGCCGCGTTTCCCAGGCTCCCCGCCCGACGCCGGCTGCCCGTCTGGTCCACCCTCCGCGGCCGACGACGGGCCGCTCTTCTCCGACGAACGACCGAACAGCATCCGGCTGAGCACCGCGACCTGTTCGGACAACTCCTCCACCCGGGCCCGCAGCTCCTCGGCAGCCTCGCCAGTACGCCACGTCGGCGTCGACGACAGCAGGAACGGTGGACACGCCGCCGAGCACACACCACTACCAGCATGCACATCACGCACCAACCCGGCATGTCGCGACAACATCTCGTCAACGCGCGGACGGAGCGACCCTCGATCGATACCCGGTCATTCGCCTGCCCAGGCCAAGTTCCACGGGTTCACCGAACACTTACCATCAAACGGCGCGGTCATGCCAGACAAAGTTGCCATTATCATCGATGGAAGCCTCCAGATAGGCTTGGCGATGAATACCGTGGCAGCGCTTTCGCTGTCAGTCGGGCGTATGGTTGATGGCATTTTGGGCGATGATTCCAAAGACGCCAATGGTCTCACCCATAAGGCGATTACCAGGATTCCCGTGCCGATCCTGAAGAGTGACGCCGAGGGTCTCAAGGAGATTTTTCTACGGGCAAGTGCGTCTGACGGCGTTTTCGTGGTAGATTTCACGACTACCGCCCAGACCTCCCGTACGTACGACGAGTACGAGGAACGTCTGGCCCAGACGGCGACGGCGGATCTTCCCTATATCGGGGTGGCGCTAAGCGGTCCGAAAAAAGATGTCAACAAGCTGGTCGGGAGCCTGCCTCTTTACCGCTGAAACCACGCGTACCTGCGGAATACGCGGGTTGTGGTCGGTGAGCGTCGAGCAGGCATCGCGGGGTTGGGGCACGCACGCCGCGCGTCATCGCTCCCTGTCCAGGGCTGCGCGATGCACGGTACCCGCTCGGCAGTCGCCACTCCACCAGCAGGGTGATTCCCTCCGTCGCCTTGCGATGCGCGCATCCCAACCCCGCTCTTCGATCCGTGCCCTTATTGCTGGGCGTTTTTAATTCGCGTATTCGGGTACGGCAAACTGGCTGTTATGGTTGCGGATGCGTTCACGAAAAGGATTCGCGTGGTATACGCCTATGATTCGGTAGTCGGCGAAGAAACCCAGCTCCTCAAAGGCTCGCATGACCCGCTCCTCGTCAGGATGGCCTTCGATGTCGGCGACAAATTCCGTCGCGAAGAACTGGCCTCTCACCATACAGCTTTCCAGCTTCGTCATGTTCACGCCGTTGGTCGCAAATCCCCCGAGCGCCTTGTAGAGCGCGGATGGGCGGTTTCGCACCCGAAAAACGAAGGTGGAGACGATGGGGCCGATACCAACCGCGGCCCGAAGGTTCTCTGACGAAAGAATCACAAAGCGCGTTGTGTTATGTTCTTCGTCCTTGAGATCGGGCCGCAAGATTTCCAAGCCGTAGATCTCCGCCGCGAGGTGAGTGGCTATCGCCGACCTGGTCGGATCCCTCGCTTCGGCAACCTCCCGGGCACAGCCCGCTGTATCAGCGCCGGCCACCGCGTGGAGACCCAGCTCCCGCAGGGTTACCCGGCATTGCGACAGGGCCTGCGGGTGACTGTGCACGGTCCGTAGCGCCTGAGGATCCGTGCCGACCAATCCCAGGAGCTGGTACTGAATTGGCAAAAAGTATTCTCCGACTATGTAGACTGATGAGTAAGGCAATAGCTGGTGAATGTCTGCCACCGTCCCGGCCGTCGAATTTTCGACGGGAATCATGCCAAGATCGACGATACCTTCCTCGACCGCGTCAAAGCACTCCGCGAATGTCTGGAAGGGAACAGGCTCGTAGTCTGGATATACATCACGGCACGCTTGATGGGAATTAGCTCCTAGTTCACCCTGAAACGCGACTTTTTTGCGTCCTTTGGCCACTCTGGTCCCAACCTACGCTCAGGATACTGATACATGAATCGATCTTTATCGCAGGTTATCATGCGGGCCCGGTGGAACCAGGGCGCCGCGCGGCAGATCGTACGCTGGACGCGGCGCCTGTTGCGAATCTCGCGCTGACGGTCTCTCGGTGGCATCGAGGCCCAGCGGTTGGGGGGATGGATGTGGTCATCGTGGGATCTTTCCCCGACGTTTCTCGCGCTCCGCGGCGTTGGTGATGGCGCGGGCCATCCCACCGAGGACAGCGTGATGGAACGGGGCGATGGCTTTCCAGTAGAGATGACCGGTCAGCCCGTGCGGTTCGAAGATCACTCGTTGGCGGTACAGCGAGCCGTCAGCGTCGGGGGCCGCGGACAGTTCGAGCCAGGCGCGGCCGGGTAGCCGCATCTCAGCACGCAGCCGCAGCAGACGGGGCCGGTCGAGATGCTCCACCCGCCAGCGGTGGAGGGCTTCGCCCGGATACAGGCGGTGGTGGTCGTGGCCGCCTCGCCGTAGGCCGGCGCCGCCGATGAGCCGGTCCAGCCAGCCCCGCGGCGACCAGGCCAGCGGGAAGGAGCACCAGTCGTGTTCACCGCCGATGGACTCGATGAACTGCCACAGCACCTGCGCGTCCGCGCTGGTGTGGCGTTCGCGGATGTCCTCGTAGCTGCTGCCGCCCGACCATGCGGGGTCGGAGGGCATCGGGTCGGAGGGCAAGGGGTCGGAGGGCGGCATGGCCGCGCCGGAGCGGCGGGCGGGCATGCCCGCGTGACGGATGTGGGCCAGCGCGAGTTCAACGGCCCGCTCGTAGGAGGCCGGGCCACCATCCGGCTCCGGGATGTGGGTGGTGATATCGCGGTCGTGGCAGACGACCTCGTGCACCAGCGACTCGATGAGTGGTACGGCGATGCTGTGCGGTACCGGTGTCACCAGGTTCACCCACTGCGCCGAAAGCCACGGGGTGAGTACCGGCACCAAGGCTATGACACGACGCGGCAGGCCGGCCACGGCGGCATAGCGGCGCATCATGTCCAGATAGGTGAGGACGGTCGGGCCACCGATGTCGAAACGGCGGTTGATCGTGCCCGGAAGCGCGGCGGCGTGCGTAAGGTAGTGCAGGACATCGCGTATTGCGATCGGCTGGACGCGATTGTTCACCCATCGCGGAGTGACCATAGCCGGGAGGCGTTCGGTGAGATAACGCAGCATCTCGAAGCTGGCTGAACCAGCACCGATAATGACTGCGGCTTGCAGTGCGATGGTCGGTACGCCGGAGTCGAGCATGATCTGCCCGACTTCGGCCCGGGAGGCCAGATGCGGAGATAGCGGCTGTCCATCCGGAGTGATGCCGCCCAGGTAGACGATCCGGCGCACCCCGGCCGCGTGTGCCTGCCCGGCGACGGTGCGAGCGGCGTGACGGTCCAGCTCGACGAAGTCGTGCCGGTGCAGCGAATGTACGAGGTAGTAGATGACATCCTGCCCGGCCACTGCGCTGGCGACGCTGGTGGCCTCGGTAACGTCACCAGCCGCGATCTCGGCTCGGTCGTGCCACGGTACATCGGTCAGCCGGCTCGGGTCGCGGGCCACCGCCCGCACGTCGTGACCGGCACGTAGGAGTTCGGGTACCAGACGGCCGCCGATGTAACCGGTCGCCCCGAACACGACACATCGCATGCCATCGATGTTCCCCCACCCGGGAGTCGAGTTCCAAGCGGCATTGGCGATCATTGTACATTGGTAATGAATGCATGCAATGGTTGCGATGTGGGCTGGTTGATCCAGCACAACGAACTGTCAAGTTCTGGAAAGCTGCTCGTGGTGGCTTTATTTATGTGGCAGTATCAGGTTCATGCCCGAGGTGGGGGGAATCGACGCTGAACAGGTGGTCCGGCGGGACCCGGATTTCTTGATTTCTTACGCTCAGAACGACCAGCGGTGGGCGGAGTGGATCGCCTGGCAACTGGAGGATGTTGGTTACCTGACGCTGATAGAGGCCTGGGACGGTGTCCCTGGAACGCACTGGGTGGCGGGCATAGGTGCGAGCGCCACATGCGCGCGGCGCGTGATCGTACTGCTTTCGAAGGCCCATGTGCATGTGCTGCGGGCATATGGTGTGAAGTCCGCGTTGGATGGTGACCAGGACGGGTTTGACCGCAGGCTTGTACCGATCAAAGTGGAGGACTGCTCCGTACCACCGGAAATCAGCCACATCAGATCAATAGACCTGTTCGTGCTGCCGCCCGGCGAACCGCCGCGCGACGCCGCGCGGCGGCGGCTGCTTGCCGCCATCGAGAGCGCTTTGGCCGGCCGGGCGAAACCCGGTCGCGAGCCTATGCTTCCGGGCCAGGCGCGATCGATGCCCGAGCCGCCCTTCCCCACCCCCGGTAAGCCGTTCGGCGATATGGGCCGGGTGGTCGTGGAAAGCGTGACGGCCGACGATCCGGCGGGGTCGGAGGCGTTTGTCGGCCGGGGTGCTGAGCTGGCGAAGCTGATGGGGCTGCTGGCGTCGGCCGGTGCCAGGTCCGGCACCGGCGCGCGGCCGGCCGCGGTGGTGATCGGACCGGGCGGGACGGGAAAGACGGCGCTGGTACGCCGCGCCGCCGCTCACGCGGTGGGCAAGGGCTGGTTTTCCGGTGGCGCCTTCATCGTTGACCTGCAGGGTTACGGCCGCCATCCAGGGATCGGCGCGGATCAGGTTTACCGTCCTTTGCTTGTCGCCCTTGACCAGGCTCAGGAGCTCCCCGCCACGCTCGGCGAACAGGCCGCAGTTTACTACCGCATGCTGGCTGAACAGGCCAAAGCCGGAAAACCGGTACTACTGGTGCTCGATAACGTCTCGCATGTGGATCAGATCGCCGGTCTGCTGACCGAGCACCCGGCCCATCGGGTATTGGTGACGTCCCGAAAGAACGTTTTCGATCTTGTTGATCATCAGGTCGTCGAGCTGGGTGCCCTCGCCCCCTCGGACGCGGTAAAGCTCCTCGGCCGTGTGCTTCGCGATCGTGACCCGTCCGACCAGCGAGTGGCCCAGCAGCGTGGCGCGGTTGACGAGCTGGCCAAACTGTGCGGATGGTGGCCCCTCGCCCTGCGCATCGCCGGCACGCTGCTGGCTGACAGCCCGCGGCTGGCTGTGACCGGCCTGGTCGCGGACCTCGCTGACGTCCCCGTTCCGATTGCCTGTCCGGACAATATTGCCTGCCCGGACAATGACGAGAGGCTGCTGGCGCCGATCCTCACGCTTTCCTGGGAGCGCATGGTACGTCATGACCCGGCCGCGGCTGAGCTGTTCTGGCTGTTACCGGTCAATCCCGGTGCGGAGATATCGACTGAGGCGGCGGCAGCGCTGGTCGGTTGGCAGCCGTGGCGGGCAAGCTGGAAGCTGCGCACGTTGCAGCGGGCCCATCTGGTCAGGCCCGCCAACGCCCCGGGGCGTTGGCGGATGCATGATGTGATCGCCTCGTACGCCGCCCAGCGGCTCCCCGGGCCTCCCTCGTTGCCCGCCAGTGGCGCTGACGTCCGTGCGCACGCATTCGACCGGCTGCTTTGCTACTACCAGGCACAGGCCGCCGATATGGCGCGGCGAGCGGGATGGTTCCTGCTGCGCCACAGCCGGCCCGCTGCTGCCTCACGAGTACCGCTCGACTGGGAAGCGCGCCACCAGGCGTTGGCCTGGTTCACGGTCGAGGAGCCGAATCTGCTCGGCTGCATCGAGCGTGCCGCGCGGCACGATCATCGCGCGGTCGAGCGGGGCCGTGCTTCGGCGCTCATAACCCGTGTCGAAGCGGTGACCGGCCGCCAGCTAAGCCAGTTAAGCCGGGTGGGAGATGCCTGGAGCTGGTGGCCAACTGTCGGTGGCCGGCGGCGGACTAGCTGGCATCGACAACGGATGGTAGTTGCCCTGATTGATGCCATGGCAGGCTATCTCCGTAACAACGGGCCGTGGGAGAATGCGGCGAAACTGCACCATCTGGCCGCTGATGTCGCCGAACGGTGTGGTGACGCCCGCGCCCGGGGTATCGCGCTCAACGACCTCGGGATCACCTACCGTCTGTTGGGCCATCAGCGGCAGGCGGTGGAGATCCTGACGGACACCGCCGAGCTGTTTCGTCGGCTTGACCGGTTCCAGCGCCTGGGCCTACCGGTGGGCGGTACCCGCACGGCCCTGCTCGGCCAGGCCAACGCGCTCAATGAGCTGGGTATCGTCCACAATGAGGGTGAATCCTACGAGGACGCGCTCAAGCTGTTGGAAGAGGCGCTGCGGCTGTATCGTGCGGTCGCCGATGAGGTTGGCGTCGCCAACGCGTCCAAGAACCTTGGCGTCGCTGTCTTCAACGTCGGCTGGTCCGTCGGGAGGAAGGACCCCGCGATGCGGGACGCGGCGCGCGAGCTGTTGAACGAAGCGTTGCGTCAGTATGACACAATCAATGACAATCTCGGGGTTGCTGAGGTCCGCAACCACCTGGGCCGATTGTGGCTGAAGTCTGGCGCACCCGACCGGGCGCGCGACGAATTCGACGGCGCCCGGAAGCTGGCGGTGCGGGCGGGCAGCCGGCTCGAGGAGGCCAGGGCATGGCGGGGAATCGGTGAGTGCCAGGCGAGTGGCCACGAGTACGCCCAGGCCATCTCCTCGTTCGAACACGCCCGGGACGGCTATTTCAGCGTCGGCGCCGGCAAGGACCTGGATGACGTCAGGGAGCGGCTGGCGGTTCTTCGGGCTGGCCCGCCGCTCGATACTCGTTAAATCGTCTCAGCGCGGTCCGGGTGATTTCCTCCGGCGCGGCGGAGGCGTCGACCACGGTGCCTCTCTCGCCGGGAAGCAACGGTTCCAACGTCTGAAGCTGCGAGTCCACCAACGACGCCGGCATAAAATGGCCGTGTCGGCTGGCCACCCGTTCGACGGCGCGCGCGCGGTCGATGTCCAGGTGAAGAAACCACGCGTCGGGGTACGCCTCGCGCAGCCGGTCCCGGTACTGGAACCTGAGCGCGGAGCACGACACCACCCCACCCTTGTCGGTGTTCACCTGATCCCGGATCCAGGCCGCGATGGCAGCCAGCCACGGCCGCCGGTCGTCGTCGTCAAGCGCCTGCCCGGCCGTCATCTTCGCGACGTTGGCCGGCGGATGGAACGAGTCGGCCTCCGCATAGACGACACCCAGCCGCTCCGCGAGCAGATGGCCGATCGTGGTTTTCCCACTGCCAGCCACTCCCATTACCACGGCGATCGGCGGTGAGATGATTGCGGACCGGGTCATCCGTATTCTCCTGGGTGCGTTTGCGAGGAGCGCACGTTGGCGGGTGGAGAGCGCACATTAGCAGATGCGGGGGAGCTGCTCGCCGACGAGCATGTCGACGATGCGGGTGCCGCCCAGCAGGGTGCGCATGACGACCCGGCCGGGATGGGCGGCGACGACCGTGCCGAGGCGGGCGGCGTGCCGGCCCTCGGGCAGGGCGCGCATCGCGGCCAGCACGGCGTCGGCGGCCTCGGGCGCGAGGACGGCGACGAGGCAGCCTTCGTTGGCGACGTGCAGCGGGTCCAGGCCGAGGACCTCGCAGGCGGCGGCCACCGCGGCCGGGATGGGCACGGCCTGTTCCTCGATCTCGATCCCGGCTCCGGACGCGGCGGCGATCTCGTTCAGCGCGGACGCCACACCGCCGCGGGTGGGGTCGCGCATCGCGCGCAGTCCCGCGCCACCGCCCACCACCATGGCCGCGACCAGCCGGTGCAGGGGACGGGTGTCCGAGGTGATCGCGCTGTCGAAGCCGAGGGACTCCCGGGCGCTCAGGATGGCCGTGCCGTGCGCGCCGAGCGGCCCGGAGAGCACGATGACGTCCCCGGGGCGGGCGGATCCGGCCGAGACACGTGCGCCGGGCAGGCGGCGGCCGATCCCGGTCGTGGTCACGAAGATCCCGTCCGCGCCACCGCGACCGACGACCTTGGTGTCTCCGGTGACGACGGGCACGCCGACAGCGGCCGCGGCCGCGCCGACCGAGGCTGTCACCCGCCGTAGATCCTCAAGCGGGAAACCCTCCTCGATGACGTAGGCGACGGCCAGGGCCAGCGGGCTGGCGCCCATCATCGCCAGGTCGTTGACGGTGCCGTGCACGGCCAGCGAGCCGATGTCGCCGCCGGGGAAGAAGAGCGGGCTCACCACGAAGGAGTCGGTGCTCAGCACCACGGTCGTGCCGTCGATGTCGAGCACGGCCGCGTCCTCGGGAACGCCGGCCGGCGCGGCCGCGCCGAGGGCCGGGAGGAGCACGTCATGCAGGAGCTCGGCGGACAGCTGCCCGCCGCTGCCGTGGCCGAGCATGACCTTCTCGGTCTCCGCCAGCGGCAGCGGGCAGCTGGCGCCGGTCAGGTCGGTAGCGGCCGGGCTGAGGATGCTGGGACCGGGGGCGGCTGGGCTGGAAATGGTCATGATGTTTCCGCGGCTGCTGCCGCCGGCAGCCGGCCGGCGCTCGCCGCCGGGCCGGTACCCATCGCCGGGCCGGCAGCTGTGGTCCGGCCGGCACTGTGGAAGGCGGCGCAGGTCCCTTCGCTGGACACCATGGGTGCGCCCAGCGGGGTACGCGGCGTGCACGCGGCACCGTACGCCGCGCAGTCGGTCGGTAGGCGCGTTCCGGTGAGAATGGCCCCGGCGATGCAGGCCGGATGTTCCCGCGTGCTCAGGCCGGCCACGGCGAAGCGTGTCTCGGCGTCATAGGAGGCGAACTCGTCCGCGAGCGCGAAACCGCTCATCGGGATGGTGCCGATGCCCCGCCACATCCGGTCACGGACACCGAACACACGTCCGATGGCCGCCTGCGCCTGGATGTTCCCGGCCCGCCGCACGGCGCGGACGTACTGGTTCTCCACCTGCGCACGGCCTTCTTCGAGCTGGCGCACCGCCATGAGGATGCCCTCCAGGATGTCGAGTGGCTCAAATCCGGTCACGACGACCGGGATCTGGTAACGCCGCGACAGCGGCTCGTATTCGGCCCATCCCATGACGGCACAGACGTGGCCGGCGGCCAGGAACGCCTGCACCTGGCAGCCCGGCGCGTCCAGCAGCGCGGTCATCGCCGGCGGGACGAGCACATGGCTGACCAGGACGCTGAAGTTCGTCAGGCCGAGCGCGTGGGCGCGCAGCACCGCCATGGCGTTCGCGGGCGCCGTCGTCTCGAACCCCACGGCGAAGAAGACCACCTCGCGGTCGGGGCACGCCGCGGCGATGCGGACGGCGTCCAGCGGTGAGTAGACGACCCGGACATCGCTGCCGCGGGCCCGCATGGCGAGCAGGTCGGTGCTCGTCCCCGGAACCCTGAGCATGTCACCGTAGGAGGTGAGGATGACCTCGGGGCGCCCGGCGATGGCCAGTGCCTTGTCGATGAGTTCCAGCGGTGTCACGCATACGGGACAGCCAGGTCCGTGGATCATCCGGATCCCCGCGGGCAGCAGTTCGTCGATGCCCTGGCGGACGATGGTGTGGGTCTGGCCGCCGCAGACCTCCATCAGCGTCCATGGCCGCGACGTCACTGTGTGAATCTTGGTGAGCAGCCGCCGGGCGAGCGCCGGCTCGCGGTACTCGTCGAGATACCTCATCGGGCCTCCTGGGCTGGCTCGGCGCCAAGCTCCTCGTCGAGCGCTCCCATCGCGTGCAGGATCTCCAGCGTGCGCCGGGCCTCGGCCTCGTCCACGAGGCTGATGGCGAAGCCGACATGGACGATGACGTAGTCCTCCACCCGTGCCTGGGGCACGTAGCCGAGACAGACCTCGCGGGTCACGCCCGCGAAGTCGACCGTGCCCATGAGCAGGCCGGCGACTTCGGTCGTCGCCACGACACGGCCTGGTATACCGAGACACACGGGCTTATTCCCCCCTCAGTCGCGCCGCGGCCACCGCGGCCTGGCCATAGCTCACTCCGCCGTCTCCGGCCGGGACCCGTTCGTTGAGCAACGGGGTGAGGCCGGCGGCCGCCAACGCCGCGGGGAGGGTTTCGGCAAGCAGCTGGTTGTGCATGACCCCGCCGGACAGGCAGACCGTTCGCAACCGGTGACGCCGCGCGGCATCGGTGCACAGGGCGACGGTGACCGCGACGATCGTGGCGTGGAACCGGGCGGCGAGGACGCCGACGGCGACCCGGGCGTGCAGTCCCTCCACCAGCGCCCGCAGCGTCGGCCGCGGGTCGTAGACGAGCAGGCCGCCATGACCGACGATCCGCCAGGGCAGCTCGACGGCGCGGGCGTGCCCAGCGGCCGCTGGGCCCGGCGTGCTGACCGCGGGCGTTGCGGCCGCCAGCGCGGCGGCTTCCACCGCGGCGGCGGCCTCACCTTCGTAGGTCACCTCCTCGCACAGGCCGAGCAGTGCCGCGACGGCGTCGAACAGCCGCCCCGCGCTGGAGGCGACGGGGCAGTTGACGCCGCGCTCGATCATCCGGGCGGCTACGGACACCTCACGATCCGTCAACCGGTCCAGGAACGGCGCGGCGAGGCGCCGGCCTGTCGCCGAGGTGCCGATGGCCGGCACGCCGCCGAGAGGTTCCGCGCCGAACAGGTAGCCCAGCGCCACCCGGGCGGGACGGCGCAGCGCCGCGGTACCACCGGGCAACGGTGCCCGGCCGAACCGGGCCACCCGCCGATAGGAGACGAGGTCCGCGACCAGCACTTCACCGCCCCACAGGGTGCCGTCATCGCCGAGCCCCAGGCCGTCGTAGGCGACGCCGATGAACCGTCCGGTGACACCGTGCTCGGCGGCGCAGGACGCCACGTGCGCATGGTGGTGCTGCACGGCGACGCGCGGCCGCGCGCCGCTCATCATCGCGTACCGGCTGGAAAGCGCGTACTGGGTGGAAAGATAGCCGGGGTGCGGATCGTGGACGATGACACGCGGGGTGATGCCGGTCATTGCGCACAGGTGCGCGAGACTGCGTTCGAACGCCATCAGCGTGGGCTGCTGGGAAAGGTCGCCCGTATGCGGCCCGACGACGGCGGTCGTCCCCTCGGCCAGGGTGAACGTGTGTTTGAGCTGCGCGCCGACGGCGAGCAGCGGCTCGCCGGCAGAGACGGGGAGCCGCAGCGGCCGCGGTGCATAACCGCGAGCGCGCCGGATCATCGACCCACGCCCCGCGACGACCCGGACGACGGAGTCGTCGTAGGGAGAGCGGATGGCCCGGTCGTGGCTCAGGAACCCGTCGGCCACGGTGGCGAGACGGTCCCGGGCCTCGGCGTCGTCGATCACGATCGGTTCGCCTGAGGAGTTCCCGCTGGTGACGACGAGCGGTCTGCCCAGCTCGCCGAGGAGCAGCTGGTGCAGGGGGGTGGCGGGCAGGAACAGCCCGAGCCGTGGGGCGCTCGCCCCGACCGCGCCCGCGAGAACACCATCGTGGGCGCGCCGCAGCAGCACCACCGGCCGTGCGACCGATGTCAACAGGCCCGCCTCCACCGTGTCGATGTCGGCCAGTGCCCGCGCCGCGTCCAGATCGGTCACCATGACCGCGAACGGTTTGGTTGGACGGTGCTTGCGTGCCCGCAGCCGGGCGACGGCCGCGCCGTTGGTCGCGTCACACACGAGCTGGTAGCCGCCCAGCCCCTTGAGCGCCACGGTGCCGCCACTGTCGATCATCGCGACAGCGGCGGCCAGTGCGGCCGAGCCGGCTGTCGACGCGGCTGGCTGGGGATCCGTCCGCGGGCCCCGGCCGCCGGCCGGGGCCCACCAGGCGAGCTGGGGGCCGCAGGCCGGACACGCGATCGGCTCGGCGTGGAACCGCCGGTCGCCCGGGTCGGTGTACTCGCGGGCGCAGTCGTCGCACATGGGGAAGGCCCGCATCGTCGTGCGCGTGCGGTCGTACGGGAGGGTGTCGACGATCGTGGCCCGGGGGCCGCAGTCGGCGCAGTTGACAAAGGGGTACCGGTACCGGCGGTCGTTCGGGTCGAACAGTTCGGCCAGGCAGGCCTCGCAGGTGGCGACGTCGGCGGGCACCTCGCGGACGTGGCTGGCCGATGCCGATGCCGACGTAGGGGCCGATGCCGGCGCGGCCGGCCGGCCCGTCGATGGCCCGACCCGGAATCCCGAGCGCGGACGCGGAATCCGGGCGGACAGCTCGGTGACCCGGACGTCGCGTACCCGGGCCAGCGGCGGGGCGTCCGTGCGCAGCCGGGACGCGAGAGCGGCGAGCGCTCCGGGCGGGCCGGCCGCCTCGATCACGACCCGGCCGTCGTCGTTGCGCACCCAGCCGTCCAGCCCGAGGCTGGTGCCCAGACGGTAGACGAACGGACGGAAACCGACCCCCTGCACGGTCCCGTGGACCTCAAGCCGGTGTGCCACGCGCTCGCGCCGTCCGGCGGTGTCGTCAGGCCGGATCATGACCGTAAGTCTTGCCGCCGAGCGTCATGGCGGGCAAGGGACCAGCGGCCCGCCGCCGGCTCCCGCAGGACCCGCGGCGGGTGCTTCCTTCAGCCCGCCGGCCCCGTGAAAAGAGCCGTGCTCGGGCAGTCTTCGGTCGCCTGGCCGAGCGGAGCGCGCAAATCCCGCCACGGTCTGCCCTAGCGTTTCGTTGCGCGAAGTGTCCGGCCGCTGTTGTCAAGCGCTGTTGTCAAGCGTTGTTCCCGAGCGCGCCGGGCAGCTGACGTCCCGTCGAGGCGATGTGGGAGGCAAGCCGTGAACAGCAGCTGCGGGACGGCCGGGCAGGGTGCGGCGCACGGGGTGTCGCCACCGGGCGGTGGTGCCCGGCACCGGGCAGCGGACGGCACCCTGTCCGCGCGGCTCGCCGAGGCCGGGGTGGCGCGGCGGTCGATCCTGAAGTTCTGCGCGGGGGTCGTCGCGACCCTCGCGCTGCCGCCCCAGCTCGCTCCCCAGGTCGCGGCGGCGCTGGACAGGATCGACCGGCCTGCCGTCGTGTGGCTGGAGTTCCAGGACTGTGCCGGTGACAGCGAAGCGTTCGTACGCTCGCGCAACCCATCCGTCGCGGACCTGATCCTGGGAATGATTTCGCTCGACTACCACGAGACGTTGATGGCGGCAGCCGGCGCCGACGCCGAGGACGCCCGGGACAAGGCCGTGGCGCGGGGCGGGCACCTGGTCGTGGTCGAGGGCTCCGTGCCCACCGGCATCCCGGGGTCGTGCACGGTCGGAGGCCGATCGGCCGAGGAGATACTCAGGAGCGCTGCCCGCGGCGCGGCCGGGATCATCAACGCCGGCACCTGCTCGGCGTTCGGTGGGATCCCCGCCGCCGGCCCCAACCCGACCGGCGCGGTCCGGGTGGAAGACGTCGTCGGCGGGGTCGAGGTCGTCAACCTGACCGGCTGTCCGGTCAACGCCGACAACCTCACCGCGACGATCGTCCACTATCTGACGTTCGGGCAGTTCCCGGCCCGGGACGGCTTCGGCCGCCCGCTGTTCGCCTACGGGCAGCGCATCCACGACACCTGCGCGCGCCGGGGCCACTTCGACGCCGGCCAGTTCGCGCAGTCCTGGGGCGACGACGGCCATCGCAGGGGCTGGTGCCTGTACCGGCTCGGCTGCAAGGGACCGGCCACGTTCCACAACTGCCCGAGCGTTCGTTACAACGGGGGGACGTCCTGGCCGGTGGCGGCCGGGCACGGTTGTGTGGGCTGTTCCGAGCCTGGTTTCTGGGACACGATGTCGCCGTTCTACGACCGGCTGCCGCATGTCGCGACGCGGGACTTCAGCCTCACGGCGGACAGGATCGGTCTGGGTGTCCTCGCGGCGACCGCGACCGGATTCGCGGCGCACGGGGCCGGCAAGGTCATCCAGCACCGCGTGGCCGCGTCCCACGCGACCACGGACATCCAGGACATCCAGGACATCCAGGACGCGGCCGAGCCCGCCGAGCCCGCTGGGCCCGCTGACGACAGAGGCGGGCAGGCGACATGAGCCGGCTGGTCATCGACCCGGTGACCCGGATCGAGGGTCATCTGCGTGTCGAGGTGGCGGTGGACGGTGGCCGCGTCACCGAGGCGTACGCCTCGTCGACGATGTGGCGCGGCATCGAGACCATCGTCGAGGGCCGGGACCCCCGGGACGCCTGGCTGTTCGCGCAGCGGATCTGTGGTGTCTGCACCACCGTGCACGCGCTGGCCTCGGTACGCGCCGTCGAGGACGCGGTCGGTGCGGTCCCGCCCCGCAACGCCCGGCTGCTGCGTGAGATCATCGCCGCGGCGCTGTTCGTCCATGATCATGTTGTGCACTTCTACCATCTGCAGGCGCTGGACTGGATCGACCCGACCGCGGCGCTGAAGGCCGACCCCGCGCGCGCCGCGGCGCTCGCCCAGGCCAGCTCGGACTATCCGCGCTCGACGGCGAAGCTGTTCGCCGCGGTACAGGCCCGGCTGGGCGCGTTCCTCGCGAGCGGGAACATCGGCCCGTTCACGAACGGGTACTGGGGGCATCCCGCGTACCGGCTCAGCCCGGAGCTGAACCTGGTGGCGTTCAGCCACTATCTCGACGCGCTGGACTTCCAGCGGGACTACGTCCGGGTGCACGCGCTGCTCGGCGGCAAGAACCCGCATCCGCAGACCTATGTCGTCGGCGGTATGGCGTCCCCGATCGATCTGGCGAGCCAGGAGGCGATCAACGACAACACGCTGACCGATCTCGCCCAGCTGCTGGCGCGGGGGCTGGACTTCGTCGACAAGGTGTTCCTGCCTGACCTGTACGCGATCGCGGCGGCTTACCCCGAATGGACGACGTACGGCGCGGGGCTGGGCTCGTACATGGTGTTCGGGGACTTCGCGCAGGCACCGCAGCCCAAGGGCCGGCCGCAGGCCGGCGGTCTGTTCCCCGGCGGGGTCATCCGGGACGCCTACCCGCGCGGGGGCACGCTGACGGTCGAACCGTTCGACCCGGCCCACATCGCCGAGTCCGTCGCCCACTCGTGGTTCCGCTACGACGGCTCCGGCGCGCCCGGCGCCACAGGCACCGGCGCCGCGCTCGCCCCGTGGCAGGGCCAGACCACGCCGGACTACACCGGCCCCGAGCCGCCCTTCTCCCAGCTCAACGTCGGCGGGAAGTACTCGTGGCTGAAGGCACCGCGCTACGACGGGATCGCGGTGGAGGTCGGCCCGCTGGCCCGCATGCTCGTCGGCTACGCATCGGGCGACGCCCGCATCCAGCCGCTCGTGCGCGACGCGCTGGACGGGCTGCGGCTGGCGCCCACGGCGTTGATGTCGACCCTCGGCCGGGTGCTGGCCCGGGGCCTGGAGACGAAGCTGATGGCGCAGTACTCCCTGGAACTCCTCGACCGGCTGCGGGCGAACATCGGCTCGGGGGACCTGACGATCGCGGACACCGAGAAGTGGCATCCCTCGACCTGGCCGGCCGGGCGGGCCCACGGCGTCGGCTTCCACGAGGCCCCCAGGGGATCGCTGTCGCACTGGGTCGTCATCGACGGCGAACGGATCAGCAACTACCAGGCGGTGGTACCCACAACCTGGAACGCCAGCCCCCGCGATGAGCGGGGTAATCCAGGTGCCTACGAGTCGGCCCTGGTCGGCACCCCTGTCGTCGATCCGCGGCGACCGCTGGAGGTACTGCGGACACTGCACTCGTTCGATCCCTGCATGGCCTGCGCGGCGCACGTGTACGACGCGGACGGCCGCGACATCGTCGAGGTGCGGGTCCAGTGACCGCCGCCGTGCCGGACAAGGCCGCGCTGGGGAAAGCCGCGCCGCGGGCGTGCCCGGAGCAGGCCTTCGTGCGGGTGCGGGTCTGGGATCTGCCGGTACGTGTCGTGCACTGGCTGCTCGTCCTGGCGCTGGTGGTGCTCAGTGTGACGGGTTTCCTGATCGGGAACCCGCAGCTGCGCCTCGGCGGCGACGCCTACTGGGTCACCTGGGTGCGAACGGTCCACGAGATCACCGCGTTTGTCTTCATCGACCTGATCCTCGCGCGGGCCGCCTGGCACGTCCTGTCACCCAACCGCTGGTCGCGGTGGACGGAGTGGATCCCCAGCACCCGTGAACGCCGACGCCTGATCATCCCATCACTGCGTTTCTATCTGTTCATCGACCGCGAGGCGCCCGAGGTCGTCGGTCACAACCCGCTCGCCGGCATGACCTACGCCGTGCTCTACACGATGTTCGCCGCCGAGATTTTCACCGGAGTCGCGCTGTGGGGTGTGGAAGGCAGGAGCTGGGCCGCCTCTCTCACCGGCTGGGTGTTCCACCTGGTCTCGTTGCCGACGATCCGGCTCATCCACCATATGATCATGTGGCTGACCTGGGGATTCATGATCCACCATCTCTACAGTGCCATGCTGGTCGACCGGGTCGAGGGGACGGGTGTGATCTCCTCGATCTTCTCCGGATCCAAGTTCCTGCCGAAGGAGCGGCTGTGACCGGGGCTGTGATTAGATCCGCGACCGGGGTGATGGCAGCCGGCGCCGACGTGGTGGCGCCCGTTCTGGTCCTGGGTATCGGCAACGAGCTGTTGGGTGACGACGGCGTCGGCGTGGTCGCGGCTCGGCGGCTGGGGGCCGTCCCGGTCCCGGGCGTGGAGGTGCTCGACGGCGGGACGCTCGGGCTCATGCTCATGCCCTACCTGGCCGGCCGGCGGGCGGTGCTCATCCTCGACGCGGTGGCGAGCGCGCAGGGCCGGCCGGGTGATGTGATCGTCATCGGGGACGGTGACGTGCGGCGCGGCCACGGAGTGCGCGCGAGCGCGCACGACGTCGGACTGGTGGACGCCCTGTCCGCCGCGGAGCTCGCGGGCTGCGCTCCCCAGCACGTCGCGCTGGTCGGCGTCGTGCCCGAGTCCATCGCGGACCGCTGGGGGCTGAGCCCGTTGATCGACTCCAGCGTCACGGAGATGGTGGCCGCGGCCCGGAGCATCCTGGCCGGCTGGGGAGTGACAGATCGGGGAGCGCAGGTGCCCACAGATGCATGAGGCCGGTCTCGCGCGGGCGGCGGTCGCCGCGCTCGTCGACGCGAGCGCGGGAGCGCGGGTACGGACGGTGGTGCTCGCGATCGGTACCGGCGTCGACATCGACGCCGCCGCCGCGGCGTGGCACGGTGCGGCCACTGGCACCTGTCTCGAAGCCAGCCACGTGGAATGGCGCAACGCGGCCGACCGGCTGCGCTGCTTCGCCTGCGGCTGTGAGTACGACGGCGGACGTCTCGATCCGTGCCCGTCCTGCGGCGGCAACGGGATCGTCATCGCGGCAGCGGACGAGCTTGCCGTCGTCGACTGGATGAGCTGACCGCGCCGGCCACGAGCCGAGCCGATGATCAGCAGGGCTGGTGTCAACGCCAGGCTTGGATCAGATCGGCCGGCCCCCAGTGCGCCGCGAGGGGGAGGCTGTCGGCGACGCCGCGGCGGGAGACCGCCACCAGGGGTGTTCCAGGCTCGACGCCGGGGACGGCGAGCATGTCGCGGACAAGGCTGTCGTAGTCACGCCGCCCAAAGGGCTGGTTCTCCAGCCATTTGATGGAACCCAGGAAGTGGACCTTCCCCGCGGCGGGTGCGCGGTCGGCACCGACGATGTCGATCTCGGGATTGTTCTGGCGGTTCCACCAGCCGCCGATCGCTTCGGTGCCGGGCCAGGCCTCGTCCGGTAGCAGCCGAAGAAGGGCTTCTCGGACGACCGGTTCGACGGCCCGGCCACGCCAGGTGGTCCACGAACGTTCGATACGGGTGAGGACGACATCACCGCGGCCCCGCTCCACCAGCGGAATGCCACGGTCGAGAAAAGTCAGCCAGAACCGGAGGTAGGGGTCCGCGATCCGGTAACGCTTGTTCTTCGTGTCGGGCCGGCTGGACAGCGGGCTGTCGGCCGCGACGACCTGCTTGTCGAGCAGCATGGTCAGGATGGGGGACAGCGTGCCCGACGCCAGCGGGCTCGCTCCGCCGGCCGCGGTGGCGATCGCGGTGAAAGTACGTTCTCCGCTGCCGAGCGCCGCCAGCACGGCGCGGGCCTGGGAGGCTTCGGGAAACTCCCCGAGCAGCGTGAGCTCACCCGCCATGAGCAGCGGGGACAGCGGGTTGGCGAGCGCTTGGCGGAGGTAGTCGTCACGGCTCATCCCGCCCTGCCATGCCTGGACAACCTCGGGAAAACCGCCGGTGATCAGTAGTGCGTCCATTGCGTCGCCGGCCGGCAGCCCGGTGATGGACTGGACGTCGGCCAGGTGCAGTGGCCGGACGATCATTGTTGCCGCCCGTCCGAAGAACGGGCGGCCGTAGTGCCCCAGCGCCTCCATGACGGACATGTCACTGCCCACGAGGAGGAGCAGGACGGGCTTCGCGGACAGGTGGCGGTCCCACACCGTCTGCAACGCGCCCTCGAACTCACGGTCCTGCTCGACCAGCCATGGCACCTCGTCGATCACCGCGATGCTGGGTGTGGCGTCGGGGACGGCGACGGCGAGAGCGCGCAGGGCGTGGTTCCAGTCGGCCGTGCCCATGCCCGCGGCGAGTTCCGCGCCGGGCAGGGCGGACTGGGCCAGTGTCTCGGTGAAGTCGGTCCGTTCCGCGATGGGATTGCGGCCCCGCGTCGCCTGAAAGATCACATACGGTACGCCCGAACGATCGCAGAACTCCTGGGCCAGCCGGGACTTCCCCACTCGGCGCCGGCCAGTCATGATCAGTGCGCGTCCGCGGGTGCCGCCCTGGCCGGTTGCCACCTGCCGGAGCTGGCCGTCCAGGAGATCGATGTCGGACGTCCTGCCGCTGAATTCCACGGTGCTGCTCCCCGCTCAACATAGATCGCTTCTTACTTAGATTGGATCTTACTTCGTACGGGGAGACGAGGGTCGCGGCCGTCGCGGCCGTCGGGGCCGACCGGCGTGAAGATCAGCCCGGCGGCCGCCGCCAGCAAGTCCTCGGCGTACTCATCGCGGGCGGCGAGGCCCGGGTTGACCGGCGGCTTCGGTGTCGAGGACCTGCTCGGCGGTTGTCCGGCCGCGCGAGCGGGTGGCGGCTTCCGGGAGTGCGATTTCCTCCATGGTGGGCAGCGGGGATACCACACCAACACGTGGAAGTCATACCAGCAGCAACCAGATCAACGAACATACGGCGATGCAAGCAATTCCCGACCTGCGCGGTGGAGGTTCTACCGGGACTCTTCGGATGTCTTATGGGAACATCTCGCACGAATCGGTTACGCTACGGGCGTTGAAATCCCCCGCTGGCGAGGGCGGTGCAGGAACATGGCAGGTGATGAGGCCGGACCGATCCGGCGTCCAAATACGCGGCTGCGGATGCAGCGGGAGGGCCGCGGCTGGTCGCGCCCTGGCCTTGCCCAGCGTCTCCAAGACCTGGCGTGGCAGCGGGACCATCGGAACGTCAGCCCCGACAAGGTCATGGTCGCGAAGTGGGAGTTGGGGTCTCGCGCCGTGTCGCCTTACTACCGGGTGCTGTTGTGCGTCCTGTTTGAGATGTCGGCGGAGGCTCTTGGTCTTTTAGAGCCTGACGAGGAGTCGGCTCGGTGGTCTCCGCAGGAGCGGGCTTCCTCGTCGAGCGTTCTGGGGCGCCGGACATTCGTCAGCCTGGCCGGGGCGGCATCGGTGGCTGCCGCTGCGGCAGTTTCGGCTTCGGGTCCGCAGACGTCGCAGGCGGGTTCGGTATCCGCACGACCTGATCAGGTACGCAATGACCTCCACGAGATAACGACACGACTGAGAAGTTTGGATGGGGCATTAGGCCCTGGCTGCATTCTTGATCAGGCGTTGGCTCACCAGCAACTCACGATCGCGCTGCTGCGCGAGGCGGGCCGGAGCCAGCGGCGCAATATACTGGCATTGGAAGCAGCCGACATCACCGGTCTCATCGCATGGCTTTCCTTCGACGTCGGCGAGTATGACGCATCCTTTGCTCATTACCGTGCAGCGGCGACTCTTGCCGGCGAAGGGGACGATCCCGGCTTTCTGGCCTGGGTGCTGGGCAGCGAGGCTCTCGTTCTGAACCATCTACAGAATGACCGGCAAGCGCTCGACGTGCTCCAAGCAGCCCATGATGTCGCTAGTCGGACCAGCTCTACTGTGACCAGTTCCTGGCTTGCCGCGATCGCCTGCCATACAAACGCACGGCTAGGTGACGGCCACGAGGCGTGGCGTTCCTATGGCATGGCCGAACGGTTACTCGAAGCATCCGAACGCGACACCTGCACTTCCTGGATGTCATTCTTCCACATGGCACACGTCGTGTCGGCCGGAGGCCGCGCATACCTCGCCTTGGGACAACATCGGCATGCGCTGCGGGAACTGGAGCGCGCCCTGGCTCTCCACCCGCCGCATCTCGTCCGCGAGCGATCCCAATTCCTCTGTCATCTCGGTGAAGCGCACATCGCTGCCAACGAGCTGGACGCCGGATGCTCGTTCCTCGGTGACGCCGTCGAGATAGCGTCGTGGACAAAATCGGCTCGGATAGTACAAAGGGTCCGTTCGATACGCGGATCGATTTCTCCGGCATACCGCGAGGATCGAGAAGTACATAGCCTCGATGAGCGTTTGCGGGCTGTGGCGGTGTAGCGAGAGCCTTCCCGACCGCTGGTCGGCACCGTATCGTCTGCGTTGTGTCGTCGCAGGAGGGGCCGCCGGTGACGGACCAGACACGTAGACGAGATCTGCCGCTCACGGTCCTCCACCTTGGCCGTCGGACTGGCTTGCCTGCCGCGGCAGTAGTGGCTTCCGGCTCGTTGACCCCCTCCGGTCAGCGTGCCGGACCTGGACGGCCCGTGGACGATATCCGGCAAGTCGCTTCCTCGTTGAGGCGCCTCGACGGACAGATCGGCCCTGCTCACGTCGCCCCGGCCGTCCGGCGCCACCTTCAGGCCGTCATCGACCTCGGGGAGCAGGTGGCGCAAGAGGACCGCCGAGAGCTGATTCAGCTTGCGAGCGAGACAGCCGAACTTGCCGGCTGGCTGGCCTACGATGCCGGCATCCCGGATGAGGCGGAACTGCACTACCGACGGGCAATGACCCTCGCCCAGGAGGCCGACGACCCCGCCAGAGCGGCTTGGGCGATGGGCAATCTCGGACGTGCCTTGACCTCGATGGGACGGGCCCGAGAAGCGCTGGACCACCTGGAAGCCGCCCGGCGGCTGGCCGCTGGCGTCCAGGCGCCGCGACTGGCGTCCTGGCTCGCGGCCGCGGCCGGCTGGTGTTACGCAACCCTGGGCGAGCACGCGGCCTGCGGCCAGGCCCTGAGCGCGGCGGAACGCCATCTCGCACAACCAGATGACTCCGGCTACGAATGGCTTGACTTCTACAGCTATTCCCAACTGGACAAGTGGTATGGACGCTGCCAGCTCCTTTTCGGACGGCCGGCTGAGGCCGCCCGATCCTTCCGTACGTCCCTGCGGATGCTGCCAGCGACACTTGTCCGTGAGCGGGCGTCGACGCTCACGGAACTGGCTCACGCCTACACAAAACAGGGAAACGTCGATGCGGCATGCGCCTGCCTCAGCGAGGCTGTCACGATCGCGTTGGACACAGGATCAGGCCGGATCGTGCAACGTGTAACCGAGGTCCGCCGGTTGCTTGATTCCTAGACCTCCTCGTCAGCCGTACGAGAGCTGGACAACGCGCTAGCATCGCGCGGGGCAGCGCAGTAGGCGGACTACGGGCGGCCCCCGGCAGACCAGGTACCTCCCTGCCTCGTCGACCGCCGCACCGCCTACAATGCCCCCATGGTCCACGCGCCGTATCGTTCGGCCAAGGCGAGAACGCCAAGCCCACCGCAGATCCCTGCCGTGCTCAACACGGGCACCGAGTTGCAGGATGACGGAATATACGTCGCCACGCTGTTCAACGGCAGCGACTTCGGTGGAGCCTCCTTCCGGTCGATTGAGCTCGAAAAGAGCAGTTTTGCGTCCGTGGATATGGGCGGATGTCGCTTCACCTCAGTTTTGATGACCCATGTGAGAATCGAGAAATCGAACCTGTCGAACATCCGAGCCGTGAAGTCGTCCCTCATCTCGGCGGAGATTCGGACGAACAGGATGACGGGCGCGGCATGGACACAGGGAAGACTACGCGATGTCCTGATAGAGGACTGCCGCCTCGATCTGGCGAACTTCAGATCCTGCCGGATGTCGAGCACGCTGTTCCGCAATTGCAACCTGAAGCAGGCCGATTTTCAGGACGCGGACCTTCGGGGAGCTATCTTTGAACACTGCGACCTCGCCGGCGCCCAACTGTCAGGAGCGCAGATGGACGGGGCACGACTGGCGAATTGTAGCCTCGTCGGGGTTCACGGCGTTACGAGCATGAGGGGAGCAGTCGTATCCACCGGAGACCTCGGTGGTCTAGCCTTCTCGCTCGCCAGCGCCCTCGGAATAGAGGTCGCCGAGGAGGTATAGGGAGGTTCCAAGCGAGGTCAAATCAGCGCCTTGTGGTTGTCACCCGCGCCCCGGGAAACTCCGTTGACCGCGTAGGACCACCGCGTGTAGACCCACCCCGGCCCGGCTGGCTCGACCTCCATATCGACAGAGAGTGTATCACCCGCGCGTAAGGCAATAGCGGTCGTAAACGGCGCTACAGTGCGCCCCCAGCACGTTTCGCTGTCGGGCGCACAGGACAGCGAAACGTTGGGGGTGAGGACTGCTGAGAACCACATCATGAGGCCATTTGCCACCGCATCGGCCTCGAAGACGAAGTCACACGATGCCGCATATCCACGGTCGGTGTCTGGCGCCCGCAACGTCGCGAGATCAAGACTCCACATCTCTTGGGCGGGACTCAGTACAGTGTCGGAACCTAAATGATGACGGCCGTAGTACAGCTCGTTTGCCGACATGTCGCGGATAAGATCAAGGTTGATACCGTAGGTTCGCGATGTGAAGAAGTCGAACTCGTCCGCGAGATACGGATCGAATGTCGGCGCAAGCCATGATGTGATCGCGGCTGGAATCAGCGTACCGCCGGGTTTGAGCCACTTATCGCGGACCGCGAGGAGGGGGCTCAGAAGATTTTCATCGATGGCAATGCCGCCGAGCCACTCACTGACGAGAACGTCGACCTTCCCATCCAGCTCAATCTCCGCAGCGTCCGCGAAGATGACGTCGATGGTCGTGTCAAGGCGATTATCAAATACGAGCCGCCGGGCGATGTCGGCCATCCTCGTGCGTTCCACAGCGATCACCTTCGCCGCTCCGAGGCGCGCAGCGATCATGGCCAAAATCCCCGTACCCGTGCCCATATCGAGAACGATCGACTCTGAGGTGACGGCGTGGTGTAGAGCCCGCGCGAATGCGAACGTGCGTGAGGTGTCCCGTAGCATTGAGCGATGTGGGCGGAGCTGGCTGTAGTCGGTGGCAATTCCCATCGTTGTCACGCCTTTTCTAGGCTCGTCTTCCGCACGTGTATTCGGTGGGCGGATGGTGTGATTTTTTATTTGTCCACTGTTCGCCTTGTTGGTGCCTGGAGGGCACTTTCTGGCAAAACTCGGTGCGACCGGTCACGGTGGGTGCGGATTATCGACGAGAGTCCGTCATCATGATCGAAAATAGCGTCGGCCGGAGCATCGAAATCTCATGTGCGAAAGACCAGTCTAGAGAGGATAGCTACGGCATGCCTGTGCGGAGTATTACTCCGAGCAGACATGTTGAGCCCAGCTTCCCCATACAGAAATCGGTATCCCGACATCGCGCATACTCAGGAGGACAGATTTCGCCCTGCTGACGAAATCCTTCCCTGAGAGGCCCAAAAAAGTGGCGAAACTGTCGCTTCGGCTTCCGTCCGGATCGTGGTCTAAATACGATACGAGCGCGGTCAGGTCCAAGTTTCCCACAAGAATTCTACCGTCAAAACGAATCTCGCATTCGCCTGTCTGGCGGACTAGTACTCGGACGGCGAGACCTCCGTCGGCGAATGTCAGCATCGATATCCTCCCAAAGACTACTCATTCGGCGCGGCCTATTCGCGGGCAGGCAGTGTCTGGCCCATCGATACGGCCTGTTCGGGTGAGAGCGCGTGCCCGCGAACCTCCTCCACATATTGTGACTATCCCGCAGGCGCGGCAGTCTTCGCAGAGATCTTTCAGGGTCAACTCGCGGAGGCGCCCGAGCGGTTCTGAGTATCGCCAGATGTCGGCAAGAGGCCGGTCCATTATATTTCCGCAGAGCGCCGAACGATCGCGGCTCATGAGCGTGACCGGAAAGACATCCCCATTTGCCACTACATTAAGATCAATAATTCCGCTGGGGTCCCCAAGCGAACCAGTAGCGAGATACACCGGCTCCCGAAGAGGCGCTTGGTAGCCCCATGCTGCCTCGGCCTCGGCGATGTCGACCCCAGCGTCTATGAGTGGGAGATAGAACTCCCACGGCGCTGGAACGGAAAGAGCAAGATAGGGGAGATCGCCGCCCATCTTTGCTTTTGTCAACGCTACCATGGCCGCCGGGAAAGAACTTGATCGCAAGTATGTCACGAACACCGAGGTCGATCGCAAGATTATAGGTTGGCATCAGATCGGCCTGATTAACACAGGTGAGGGCAAAGGCTGCGTGCATCTCCAAGCCCGCTTCCGCGCCGCGCGCTATTCCACTCGTCACAAGCGAGAACAAGGACCTCTGTGCGGCCGTCGTGCGCCTTCCGCTATGACGGATAATATCGAACGAAGCTGGCATCGAACCATCAAGGCTCACTGTTACACTCAAACCCGGGCAGCGGTGGAGCAGATCCCAAACAAGCCGCCCAGAAAGCAACGTACCATTCGTGATCACGCTCACACGCCACCCAGGATAGCTACATGCCCGTTCCAGGATGTCAACGGCATCAGGCCGAAGGAACGGCTCCCCGCCCGCCACGGTGAGACTAAGAACTCCCAGATTGTAAAGCTGGCCAATAATGCTGAATATCCCGGTGCGGTCAAGTTCCTCCGTCAGCGGAATGCCCGACGAGACATCGCAGTGTGAGCACTGTAAATTGCACGCGTTCGTCAGGTCAAGATCGGCATGTGCGGGCCCAGCGAATGGCGGTTCTGGTCGTGACTCCACTCGGCCTCCTCGGAACGAGGATAGAAATGATCAGATATAACGCGCGTCGAGACACCTCGAACCGGTACCCATTGGGGGATTTTTGTCCCGGTGGGTACCGGCCTGTGGCTGAGTTGAATCAGCGCCTCGCGGAGACCGCGTCGAGTGCGAACCCGTCGCCGGTGTGACGTGGCCACCGCATTCCCGCCGCAAGGGTGGCGCTGAACTCGGGGGCGAACCCGTCGCCGGTGTGACGTGGCCACCGCATTCCAGCGGCGACTATATCCGTGAAGAATGGGGCAAAGCTCGGCGCTGGCGCTGGACTTTCAGTCATGGACCTTCTCCCTTTCGGAGCGGACAAACTCAGTGATGCGGTACCGGCTCGTGATCGAGCCGGCTCGCATAGGAAACCACCACCAGGCGACGACACGGCTGCCCCGGAAAGACAGCGCTCTTGTCTCCGAAGGACATCGCCGAGGCCACCACAGCTGGGCGGCCGATACACCGTCAGCGCTGGCGAGCGGGTTGAGATACCCGGCCGCCGGACTCGTTCGCGGACTGTCGACACCTTGCTGAAATGGAAGCCCCTCTGGCTGGCGACAGGTCGAACGTCGGTGATCCGAGGCCCCTTCCAGACAGTGGACTTCAGGTCCGCTGTCCACGGAACACCGGGAGCGCTCCAGGCGAAAGGCCTCGACACCATGGCCTGCCAGTCGTGCCGGGCCGTATGCTACGGCCAGCACACCGTACACAGGTGGTCGTTTCCCGCTACCGGTTGGTGTCAGGGCACGCCACTGAAGAGATTGTCTCCGGGGCTCTCCCGTGTGTCGCGGAACGTGCGGCGGTAGGGGTTGCGTCGGGGGGTGCGGGTCGGGTCGATCCAGGCCGGGGGGATCCATGCGGGGATGCCGTCGGCACCGAACTGGATCTCCCAGTCGCTGTAATGTAACAGTCGGTGATGATGGCCGCAGGTCAGGACGAGGTTGTCCAGGGCGGTATGCCCGCCGTGTGACCATTCGATAACGTGGTGGGCGTCGCACCAGCCGGGTGGCCGGTCGCAGCCGGGGAACGTACAGCAGCGGTCCCGAGCGGCCAGGGCGCGGCGTAGGGCGGGGGGCACGATCCGCTGGGTGCGGCCCACGTCCAACGGCACTCCGGTCGGGTCGAGGAGAATGCGGGTGATCGTGGCGTCGCAGCGCAGCCGGGCCAGCACGGCGGCGGGCAGCGGTAGCCCCCAGCTGGTCTCCGCCGGTGGCGCGCCGGGTTCCCCGAGCAGCGTGGGCAGCGGGACCAGGACGGTGAGGTGGGGGCGTTGCCCGCCCTGGGTGGGCAGCGTGCCGGTGTCCAGTGCCCGGCCGATCAGCTCGACCAGCGCGTCCGCGCGCCGCCGGGCCGGGGAGCGGCGGTCCCGTACCTCGCCCTCGCTGCCGCTGCCATCCGTGCTGTCGGCGCCAGGACTGCCAGGGCTGGCGGGGCGGGGTGCGGTCAGCGGATCGAGGGCGGCTCGCAGCATCGCGGCGGCCTCGGCGTCCAGCGTGCCGCGAATCCGGGTGGTACCCGCCCCGGTATCGGTCAGCCACAGCTCCCGCACGTCGGCCGGATCCTTCTCCTGACCCGGCTCCGGGTCCTGATCGACCAGCTGGGTGATCAGGAACGTGCCCAGCCGGGCCAGTTCGGCCGGGTCGAACAGGTCGGCCTGGGCGAGCAGGAACGCCTCCGCCTCCCCGGCCGTCGCCGCCGGGGTACCCGCC
>NZ_CAKJTM010000023.1:37141-68967 GCF_917627345.1 Protofrankia sp. CiP3
CCCCGTCCTCCAGCGCGGTGAGCAGCTCGGCGTCGGACAGCGACCAGACTGTCGCCTGCGTCAGGGCGTCCACGCCGGTGGCGACCGCGTCCAGCCCGGCGAGCAGCGGATGCTCCCGGACCGGGTCGGTGGCGCTGGCGGTGGCGGTGGCGCTCTGCATAGATCAACGATAGCCCGGAATGCCCCCAGAGTCGAACATTTGTTCGCGTAGGGTGCGCACATCGGCGCGGTCGGCCCACGCTACATCGCCGTTCCCGCCGCTGGCCGACACCGCCGCTGGCCGACACCGGTATCGGAATCCGGATGGCAATGCTCGGGCCGGTTGCCGAGCTTCGCCGGATGGAGCGGAACTGGCAGGATTTCATGGAATACCTGTTGATTCCCATCGTCAGTGGGTGGACGGTGAGCTGCCTGGGCGGACGAAGCGCCGAACTAAACTAAAGGTGGAAGGCGAAGCATGAACGAGGCCGTAACCGATGGGCTCGCCGATCGGGTGGCCGGCGCAATCGTCGCCTTCGCCTGCGGGGACGCGGCCGGAGTGCCGTGGGAAGGATGCGCTCCCGAGGCGGTGGACCCCGCCCGGATAGCCGCCATCCCCACGGGTCGCGGCTGGCCGGCTGGCTCGACATCCGACGACACCGCGCTGACACTGCTCGTCGCCGAACATCTGATCGACTCCGGCGGGCAGGGCGAGGCGGTGGAGTTCGCCCGGCGGCTGAGCGACCGTGCCGAGGGGATACGCGGCCTCGGCCCGTCCACCCGGGCCGCGATCAGCCGGTTCCGGCGCACCGGCCAACTGCCGGACGCAGGCAACACCAATGGCGGCCCCATGCGCGTTCTGCCGGTCGGCTGGTCCACCCCGCCCCGGGCCGCCGAACCGCGCCGCAGGTCGGCACTCGAACTGACCCGGGCCACCCACGCCGGCCGGGAAGCCCAGGCGGCGGCGCTGGTCGCCGCGTCGTGCGCGTCCTGGTCGCTGGCTGTCGAACAGCCGCGGCAGCTGATCGACATCGCTGTTACCGAGGCTGAGGCGAGCACGGGCCGGCTCGGTGCGGACAGCTCACTGCCCCAGCTGCTGCGCGCGGTGGCCGCTGGTGCGTGGTCCCCGCCAAGGAGCGGCATCGGCCTCGATCCCTACGAGACCGTGACCGCCGTTCTGCACTGCGTGCACACCGCCACATCCCTGCCCGACGGCATCGCCCGCGCCGTTCTTCTCGGCGGCGACACCGACACGGTCGCCGCGCTCACTGCTGGCCTGCTCGGCGCCTGGCACAGCGCTGCCGAGGTCCGTGGGACGCTCCCGTGGAGCACCCGCGTTCTCCTGCCGCCACCCGACACGATCACTCGTCTCGCGGCCGGGCTCGCCGCGTTGCGCCAGCGTGGCCCTACCCGTTCATAGCGTGTTGCTGTCGTGACGTTTTTAGTCAACGCTGTTGACGGCACGTCGCCCATTTTTGACCTTACGGAAAAGTACCGTCGATATGACGCACCGTGATGAAATCCAGTAGGCGAAATCCGGTGGCCGAGCCCGTCGTGGCTCGTCATCCCGCGGCTGGCCGGTCTGTCCCGGCCGCAGTGTAGCGCAGCGCGGGCGCCCGGGATTCGTCCGGGCCACACAACGGCGTGGCCTCCAGCGGACAGCGGCGGAGGGTGACGGCGGGCGCCCGCGTGGGGGCCGGCCGTCGGATGGTGAGGAAGGCGAGCAGGCCGCCGGTCACGCACATCCCCGCTGTGATCGACATAGCGGTGTGGAAGCCGGCTACCAACTTGTCGGGGTTGTGGTAGACGCTTGTCGAGATGCCCGCGACGACGGGCAGCGCGGCCACGGCAACGAGACCGGCCGCGCGGGAGACGTCGTTGTTGACCGCGGAGGCCACCCCCGCGTGTGCGTCGCTGGCGGCGGCGAGGACCGTGGATGTCAGCGGTGCCACCGTCAGCGACAGCCCCAGCCCGAACACGGTCATCGCCGGCAGTACCGTGCCGATGTACGTGCTGGTGACGTCGACCCGGGTGAGCAGCGCCAGGCCGGTGCCGGCGACGATGGGGCCGACGGTCATGGGCAGGCGGGGCCCGATGCGCTGGGCCAGGCGCCCGGCTCTGGCCGACAGGGTGAGCATCAGGATCGTGACCGGGAGCAGGGCCGCGCCAGCCTCGATCGGAGAGAACCCGACGGCGTTCTGCAGGACGACCGGAAGCAGGAAGATCGAGCCTCCCAGCGCGGCGTAGACGACGAACGTCACCAGATTGGCGGCGCTGAACTGGCGGGAGGAAAAGATCTCCAGCGGCAGCATCGGATGGGGGCTGCGCCTTTCCACCACGACCATCGCCACCAGGGCCGCCACCCCGCCGACACCGGTCACGAGCACGGTCAGAGATCCCCAGCCCAGGCTGCTGCCTTCGGTGAGCGCATAGATCACGCCGGCCAGGCCCAGCGCGGCCAGGGCGGCCCCGGGCAGGTCGAGCCCGGTGGCGGGACGGGGATTGCGGGTTTCCGGCACATGGCGCAGCGCCACCCAGACCACGACGGCGCCGAGGGGCAGATTGATCAGAAAGATCAGCCGCCAGGAGACCGCCTGGACCAGCCATCCCCCGAGGAAGGGGCCGATCGCGATGGCGACGCCACCCAGGCCCGACCAGGCGCCGATGGCCGCCGAGCGGTCCTCGGGACGAAAGCTCGCTTCGATGATCGCGAGGCTGCCAGGGGCCAGCAGGGCGCCGCCGACCCCCTGCAGCGCCCGGGCCGCGATCAACAGGCCGGCCGTGGGTGCGGCCGCGCACAGCATGGAGGCGGCGGCGAACCACAGCACGCCGATGAGGAACACCCTGCGGCGGCCGTAGCTGTCGCCGAGTGAACCGCCGAGCAGCAGGAAGCCCGCGAGGGTGAGCGTGTAGGCGTTGACCGTCCACTGTAGCCCCGACAGGCCGGTCCCGAGGTCGGCGCCGATCCGGGGGAGGGTGATGTTGACGACGGTGGCGTCGAGCGCGGCGATGCTCGACCCGAGCACGGTGGCGAGCAGCACCCAGCGTCCGGCCGGCGAAGCGTAGCGAAGGTTGGTATCCGTAGCCCTATTCTCCAGCACATCGACGCGGCTGGCCACTGGACAGCCGGCCACTGGACAACGGGCGTTTGAACGGGCGGCGGCTGTTTGGGCAACCGCGGTGCCACAGCCAATCAAGCGATAGCGGCCAGAACGCGAATCTTGACCATCGGCGCTTGCGGGAGCCAGCATGGCGCGTGTCCTTCGCGAGTACCGCTTTCGGCTGACTACACCGCCGGTTCTTCGCACCGAACGGAGCTGCACGTGGACCTCGCCGGCACTGGGCGCACCGCCACAACCGCGGTGGAAGACATCACCGGGGTTCAGCACGCTGTTATTGACGCTTTTACCCCCGGCTGGCGGCACGACCCCTACCGAAGCTATGACATTCTGCGGGCGGCCGGCCCGTTTGTCCCGGGGCCGCTCGGCCCGTCGCTCGTTCCCGGCTATGCCGAATGCGACGCGATACTGCAGAATCCGGCCTGGAGCCACGCTGAGGAGTCCGAGCTGCTCCACCCGGACAGTGACGTGGAGCTGCCGGGATCATTTCTCTGGATGGAGCCCCCGGACCACACGCGGCTGCGGGGGCTGGTGAGCAAGGCGTTCACCCCCCGCCGGATCGAGGGGATGCGCGGGCACGCCGAGCAGGTCGTGGCGAGCCTGCTCGAGCGGGCGTTGGCCGACGGCGAGGTGGACCTGGTCGAGGCGCTGGCCTACCCGTTGCCGTTGACGATGGTGTGCGAGCTGCTCGGCGTGCCCGCGAGCGAGCACGGCGCCATCCGCCGGATGTCGGCCGGTATTGCCCGCGGGCTCGATCCCGACGCCCTGATGTCCCCGGCCGAGCTCGCGAACCGGACAGCCGCCGTGGGGGAGTTCCTGGATTTCTTCGGCGCGCTGGTCGCGGACCGCCGGGCCCGGCCCCGCCAGGACCTCATCAGCGCGCTTGCGCAGGTCGAGGCCGAGGACGACCGCCTGACAGCCGCGGAAATGCTCGGCACCCTGCTCGTGCTGGTCGTCGCCGGGCACGAGACCACGGTCAACCTCATCAGCAACGGGATACTCGCGCTGATCCGGCATCCCGACCAGTTCGAGCTCCTGCGCCAGACGCCGGGCCTCGCGCTGCCGGCAGTGGACGAGATGCTGCGTTATGACGCTCCCGCGCAGCTGACGACCCGCACGGCCCGCCAGGAGATCACCCTTTCCGGGCACACGTTCGCTCCCGGGGACAGCCTCATCCTGATGCTCGGCTCCGCGAACCGGGACCCGGACGCCTTCACCGACCCCGACCGCCTGGATCTGACCCGATACGCCCGGCGGGCGCGGGTGAACCGCCATCTGGCCTTCGGGCTTGGGCTGCACTACTGCATCGGTGCGTCGTTGGTACGGCTCGAAGTGGAGGTCGCGCTGCGTGCCATCGCGCGGCGGGTATCCGCGATCACGCTGCTTGCCGATCCACCCCCGTACCGCCCGAACCTCGTGGTCCGTGGCATGTCGGAACTTCCCGTGCGCCTGACCGCGTCCACCTGACCGCGTCCGCCTGAGTACGGCCCACACCGTGTTCGGCTCGGATGGGCCGCCCGAACGACAAGGAGCAGGGCTGACAATGACGACGCTGAGTCCCAGTCCGGTCGAGTTCGACGCATTCGATCCCGCCAGCCGCGCCGATCCCTATCCGAGCTACCAGCGGGTCCGGGCAGCAGCCGGGCTGTCGTCGCTCCTCCTCCAGGGAGTCCCGGTCGCGCTGGTCGGCCGGTACGACGACTGCGCGGCGATCCTGCAGAGCCAGGACTGGGGCCACGGCCACGAGGATGGTCTGAGCCCCTTCTGGGACCAGGCGGCCGCCCTGCCGGGGTCCTTCATCCGGATGGATCCCCCGGACCACCGTCGGCTGCGTCGACTGGTCAACAAGGCGTTCAGCGCGCGCATGGTCGCGGGTCTCGCGCCGATGATCGACGAACTGGTGGGCCGGCTGGTCGACGCGGCACTCGACGCCGGTGAGATCGACGTCATCCGGGACCTGTCGGGGCCGTTGGCGGTCACCATGGTCGCTGGCCGGCTGCTCGGCGTCCCCGAGAGTGACCGGCCGGCGCTGCGGGCCTGGGAGCTGGCGATCGCCCGTGGCACCGACCCGGACGGCCTGCTCTCACCCCAGGACGTCGCCGCTCGGAGCAAGGCCGGCCAGGAGGTTGTCGCCTACCTGCACGCCCTGATCGCCGAGCGGCGGGCGCGTCCCACCGACGACCTGCTGAGCATGCTTGTCGGGGTGGAGGAAGCCGGTGAGGTCCTCACCGCGGCCGAGGTGCTCGGTATCTGTGTGCTGCTGCTGGTCGCGGGTATGGAGACGAGCATCAACCTCATCGGTAACGGCATGATCGCCCTGCTGCGCAACCCCGGCCAGCTCGCGCTGCTGCGTGAGCGGCCGGAGCTGACCCCGGCGGCCGTCGAGGAGATGCTCCGGTACGACACGCCGACCCAGTTCACCATGCGGGTCGCGCTCACCGAGACGACCGTTGGCGAGCGCACCTTCGCCCGCGGTGACGGTGTCATTGTCCTGATGGCTTCCGCAGGTCGGGACCAGGCCGTCTACACCGATCCCGACCGTTTCGACATCACCCGGTACGCGGCTTCCCCGGCTCCGCGCCGCCACCTCGGCTTCAGCCTCGGGCTGCACTACTGCCTGGGCGCGCCCCTGGCCCGGATGGAGGCCGAAACCGCGATCCGCACGCTCATCCAGCGGGCTCCCGCACTGTCTTTGGCCACCGACACGCTCACCTATCTGCCCAGCCTCATCCACCGCGGGGTGGCATCGCTCCCGCTCAGCTTTGCCACCGACTGACTGTCCCGTGGCGCTACCGCTGAGGAGATGTGATCGCGAAACCGGAACCCGGCGCGAAGGTCGTCACCGTCGGTGGAATGGCCTTGAGCTGGTCGATCGCCGCGCATGCCGGGCACTGCGCATAGCCGGCCTGGCGTTCCCGGTTGGCCTCGGCGTCCGCGCGGGCCTGCGCCACCCTTGCCTGCGCCTCGGTGACAGCGGCGAAGGCGGCCTGTGCCTTGTTCACGGCATCCTGGATCTGCTGCGGCAGCGTGATGCGCACCAGGTTGAATTTCAGGTCGACAAGGAAGGGCGCGCTCAGCGTTTCGACGAGGTCCCGAGCGAGCGATTCATTGATTGCGGTCTGTACCTTCGCGAGGTTGGCGTTGTTCGACCCCGCGGCCACGGCCGGCAGCGCGCCGGTGCCGGTGCTCTGGTTCGCGCCGAGCTGGACGAGCGCGCAGCTGGAGACGAGCTCGGCACAGTCGAAAGTGTTCACCTGCTGCCGCAGGGCGTTGTCAATCACCGGCCGGATGATGGTGTCGAGAAAAGCCGACCAGCCCTTGTCACCCTCGTACGCGGCGTAGTAGTCGTTGCTGGCCAGCCTGCGGAACTTGCGGGTGCCGAACTTGTCGTCGAACGTGCGGATTGTGTCGTGGTCGAGGTTGAGGGTGAAGTAGAGAGTTCCCTCGATGCCCATCTCGACGCCGTCCTTGGACGGCACCCGTACCACGTCCTCGCCCGTGCGGTCACCGCGGTTGGGGTCGGCGGTGATCGTGTAGAAACGCTGCTGGGCGGGATACTTGTGGGCGTCGGAATACAGCCCGATCCAGGTCCGTGCCGAGGCGGGGTCGAGGATCTGCCTGATCCGGTGGTTGTCGAGCGGACCGCCGTTGCGTATCACCGCAATCTCTCCGCCGGTGGTCTTGTCGAACGAGCCGAGCGCGCTGAGGCCCAGCACGAGCAGAGAGACGGTGACGATACCTGCGGTAAGGAAAGCGATAATCCTGACGAAGATCCTCCCCCGTGCGTCCATTCGTGCCATCGGCGCCGTCCCCCGATCATGGTTGTGTAGGTATGGGAGCCAACGCCACCGCCACGCCCGACAGCCCCACCGATGCTAGCCGAAAACGTCTGCTTTATGCCGGAATTATGCGACGGTGGGATGAGTCCCGCGGGTGTGGGCGGTGATCAGTGCGAGGGATATCTTCGTTCGGAGGGCCCGATGAGCCGGGGCGGTTACGGGGCCGCAAAGGCGCAGCGCGGTCCCGCGGCCTTCGTCAACCGGAGGTCCAGCGTGGCGAGCTTCGCGTCCAGCGACTCGGCGAGTGCCACGTACCAGCCGTCGTAGGCGGTGACATTCTCCCGTAGCTCCCACACCCTTGTGGCGAACGGCTCGTAGGCGAACAGCTCGACCCGCAGGCTCAACAGGTCCGCATGGGCCAGGGCCGCGGTGTCCGCCGTGATCTCGCCGGCCATGACAGCTCGCCGCAGCACATTGGCGGCCTCCACCGGCATGAGGTGGGGCGCGGCCAGGTCATCGGTGGCGAGCAGGTGGTCCGCCCAGGTTCCCACGTGGCCGCTGTCGACGAGTGCCGTGACCACGAAACCGGAGTCGATGACGAGGGTCACCGGCGGTCGGCGTCACGGTGGCCGAGGATCGACTCCGCCGACAGCCGGCTGCCGACGCGCTGCTTGCGATCACGGACCCGTGCAAGCAGCACCTCCGCGTCCGGCCGCCGGGCCAGTTCGATCAACTGAGAACGCACGTACTCCTGCAGTGAGCGACCGCTGAGCGCAGCCCGTGAGGCAAGCTCGTCGCGAGTCTCGTCGGGCACGTCCCGAATGGTGATCGCAGTGGCCATAGCAGCACTATGCTGCTAACAGCAGCCAATGGCAAGCGAGCGGTATGTGACCATCGACTGCGGCGGTGGTCAGTCGGTCGGGGCCTGCGGTGGCCGTCCGTGCTGGAGGTATACGGTCCGGCCCGTGCGCAGGGCGTGCATGCAGGCACGGATGCGCCGGGCCATGTACGGGGCGAGGAACTGGTCGTATTCGTCGGGGGCGCACAGCCGCCAGGCGGTGAGCTCGTCCGTCTGCAGGCACAGACTGCGTCCGGCGTCGTGTGCCGTGAGCGGTCCGCCGTCGAACAGGAAGTTGACCAGCGCCGGCCTGCCGTCCTCCTGAGGCGGTACCCAGTCGACTCCTACCAGCCGTCCAGGGTGGACATCCAGCCCGAGTTCTTCCTTGATTTCCCGCCGTGCGGTGTCCCACGGGTACTCACCCGGATCCATGTGGCCGCCGGGGATGAGCCAGGTGTCGTCGCGGTACGACGGCTGGACGAGCAGGACCCGGCCGTCGGGATCGTGAAAGAGGGCCGCGGCCCCCGCGATCGAGTGGGGGAGCGTCGCGTAGAACTCGGCCGGTGGCAGTCGTCCGCTGGTCATGCCCTATGACCCTAGTTGCCCCATGACCATTGGGCCGCCGGTGGTGGGAGCCCCGGATCCTGAAACCGGATTACGTCGTGCGGGCGTCGTTCTGTCCGGCACGACGAAGTTCGATGCGCCGGATCTTGCCGGTGAGGGTCTTCGGCAGGCTGTCGACGAAATCGATCAGACGTGGGTAGGCGTAGGCGCTGAGCCTGTCACGGACATGCTGTTGTATCCCCCTGGCCAGCTCCGCCGAGGGCTCGTGACCGTCGGCGAGCACGACGAAGGCCTTGACAACGTGGCCTCGGCGTTCGTCCGGGACGCCGATCACGGCAGCCTCGGCGACCGCCGGATGCTCCAGGCAGGCGGACTCCACCTCGAACGGCCCGATCCGGTAGCCGGCTGCGATGATCAGGTCGTCGGCGCGCCCTTCGAACCAGAAGTAGCCGTCCTCGTCGAGGCTGGCCGCGTCACCGGTGTGGAACCACTCGCCGCCGAACACACGCTCGGTGTCGTCCGGGCGGTTCCAGTATCCGAGCGGGTAGTGCGGGTTGGAGCCTGACTCCAGGCAGATCTCGCCACGTTCACCCGGGCCCACCGGACGCCCGTTCTCGTCGAGGATCGCCACCTTCCAGCCGGGCAGCGGTTTGCCCATGGAGCCGTCCCGAACATCCATGAACGGGTAGTTACCGACCATCGGATAGCTCTCGGTCATCCCGTAGTAGTCGAGGACGGTGACGCCGTACTGCTCTCGGAACCAGCGGATCGCCTCCGGGTTGAGCGGCTCGCCGGCGGAGCACACGATGCGCAACCGTTGGGGATAACGCGTGCCGGCGTCGGCGATGCTCATCATCGACCGCATCGCCGTCGGCGTGGTGAACACGTTCGTCACCTCGTGCCGGGCGAGGAAGCCCAGTTGCCTGTGCGGGTCGAAACCGCCTTCGCGCTGGTAGACGCACTGCACCGCACCCAGGCGCCAGGGGCCCAGCAGCGGGGCGATGCCGGCTGCCCACGCCCATTCACCCATGCCGTGAAAACGTTCACCGTCGCGCACGTCGTGGCAGTGGACGAACTCGTTGTGGGCAAGGAGGTAGCGGTGCGCATGCACGATGCCCTTGGCCACGCCGGTCGTGCCGGAGGTGTAATACAGCTGCGCCGGGTCGTCCGCGTGCGTGTCCACCGTCTCGTGTTCGGTGGGGTGGCCGGTGAGCAGGCCGTTGTCCAGGATGAGGACACGCACGCCCATCCCGGCGAAGCGGGGTGCGTTGGCCCTGTTGGTGATGAGCACGGCGGCCTGCGCATCCGTGAGCCGGTGGCGGATCCCGTCGTCGCCGTAAAGAACGCTCATCGACAGCAGGAGCGCGCCGAGCTTCCAGACACCGAAGAACACCCCGGCGGTTTCCGGCGATGGGGGCAGGACCACGGCCACGCGGTCCGTGCGTGCGACCCCTGCCGCGGTGAGGGCGTGCGCTGCCTGAGCCGCGAGGTCCTGCAGCTCGCCCCAGGACACATCGGCGCGGTATCCGTCGAAACGTTCGTAGACCATCGCCAGCTTGCCGCGGGGATGTCTGTCGCAGACGTCGGCCGCGATGTTGTAACGCTCGGGAACGTCCCAGCGGTGCTCGGCACACGCCTGCGCGTACGACATCCGAAAGGTACCGGCCATGGATGTGTCTCCCTCGGTTGACGATGTGCCAGCGTCCAGGTAGCCGACCTTGACCGGTACGGTTCTGAGGATGCCCATGAGTGTGCCACGGTGTGTACTGGCCGGAGCCCGGGTGGTGACTCCGGAAGGTGTCCTGGATCCAGGCTGGGTCGAGGTTGACGGAGGGCGCATCGCCGGGGTCGGCGCTGGCAGGCCAGCGGGCCGGGCTGGACAGCCGGTCGTCGATCTTGGCGGTGCCTGGTTGTTGCCGGGGTTCATCGATCTGCACGTGCACGGTGGTGGTGGTCACGACGTCGCCACCTCAGCGGCGGAGATGGCCGCGGCGGTGGCGTTCCACCGCGCGCACGGCACCACCCGCACGCTCGTGTCGCTGGTGACCGCGCCTGCCGACATGCTCGCGGAGCAGCTGTCATGGGCTGCCGGCCTGGCCGGGCGCGGTGCGTGCGCTGACGGCCATGTGGTCGGGGCACATCTGGAGGGGCCGTTCCTCTCGGCCGCGCGCTGTGGTGCGCAGGCCCCGGAACATCTGCTCGCCCCGGATCGGGTGGTGTTCGCCAGCTTGGTCCGGGCGGCCGGGGGCGCGCTGCGGGCCATCACGGTCGCGCCCGAGCTGCCCGCCGCCCTCGACATCATCACCGATGCCGTGGCGGGCGGGATCGTGGCCGCCATCGGGCACACCGACGCCACCTACGAGCAGGCAGCCGCCGCGTTCGCGGCCGGCGCGAGCCTGACCACTCATCTGTTCAACGCCATGCGGCCGCTGCATCATCGGGAGCCTGGCCCGGTCGGAGCCGCCCTCGATGCCGGCGTCGCCTGCGAGCTGATCAATGACGGTGTCCATGTGCACCCGTCCGTCGCGCGGATGACCGCCCGCGATCGGCACCGGCTCGTCCTGGTCACCGACGCCATTGATGCGGCTGGCGTCGGTGACGGTGACTACGTCCTCGGTGGGCAGGCGGTACGGGTACGCGGTGGCCAAGCGCGGCTCGCGCGTTCGGGCGTGCTTGCGGGCAGCACGCTCACGATGGACGAGGCGGTGCGCCGCACGGTCGTCGACACGGGCCTGTCGGTCGAGGTGGCCGCGGCCGCGGCGGCGACGAACCCGGCCCGTGTGCTCGGCCTGGCCGACAGGTGCGGAGCGATCGCCGCCGGGCTGGACGCCGACCTCGTGGTCCTCGACGCTGGTTTTCGCCTCGTCCGGGTCATGGCCCACGGGGTGTGGTCGCAGCCCCGTGGTTTCGTGCCCCGCGATTCCACCGGCCCCGCGGCGGCGGACGGCGCTCCGGTCATGGATTGACGCAGGTCACGTCCTTGGATGCGAAACCACTACCTCCGGTCACCTTGTTGGACGCGCAGTCAATTTTGTTGTTTGTCGTTTTCGGATTGTGAATCCAGAAACCGACGCCGGTGGCTCCGCCGAGGTCCACGATATTGTCGGCGAAGACGTTTCCGTCGCCGGAGCCCAGTGACTCACCGTTGGTTGTGATCACGTGGGTCTGGAAGCCGTCCTTGAGTGCCGACGGCCCGCTTACCGTACCCCTGTTACCGGTAATCATATAGTTGTTGCCTTTCACGTCTACCCAGGAGTCCGCCCAGCTCCCCGACATGCCGACCGCGTCGAAGGAGTTGTTCTGGATCACGCCGCCGGTCGTGCCCTCCTTGATGTCGATGTTCTCGGCACCGGTGTGACGGATGGTGTTTCCGATCACCTGGTTGTAGTCGGACGTGTCCGGCTTGCCACCTGTGTAACGACCCCAGTTGGAGACGGCGGAGCCCAGGTAGATGCCCTCGCCGAAGCTGGGGGTCTTTACCCCCGTGTTTTCCACCAGGCAGTTGGTCACCACGTTGTAGCTGGAAAAAGCCCGCAGGTGGATGCCTTCCTGCCCGACGTCGTGAACGTACAGACCGTCGATCGTCACATGGCTGGAACCGTCGAGCACCACGCCCTTGGTCGCTTCCGTCACGGTGAACCCCTGGAGCTTCCAGTAGCTTGCTCCCAGGAGGTTCAGGCCGTAACCTCCGCCCGCGCCACCGCCGTCGAGTACGGCGTTACGGGATCCACGCAGTGTGATGGGTGCGGCTTCGGTGCCAGAGACCCGGATGTTGAATCGCCCCGGGCTCGTCGGGGTACCACTAGGCTTGCTCTTGGCATTGTAGTCTTTTGCGTCCTTGCCCGAGTAACGGCCATCGGCCATCGTGATGGTCATTCCGGGGTGTGCGGTGTTGAGCGCGTCTATCAGGCTCATGACATTGGTCACCGTCACCTCCGTTCCAGGCGCGACTGGGTCCAGCGCCGGCGCGGCCGGCACGGGCGGCGAGGACTGTGACTGGGAGCCGTCTTCCTGGTCCGGGCCCGGTGCCGCCGAGGGCGTGGCCGTCCCGCCGGCTGTGCCTTCGCCTATCCGGAAGGTCGCCCGGGAACGGTGTGTCCGCCGGGACTGGTCCCCGTCCTTCTCGTAGGTCTCCGCGATCAGCGAGTGCTTGCCCTCGCCCAGGCCAGCCACCTTCACAACTCCAGGATTCACCGTGGTGAGGGATTTCCCGTCAAGCGTGAAGCGGATGTCCGCTCCGTCATCTGTGCCCGCGAGCCCCGCGTAGAAGGTCGAAGCGGCAGGAAGGGCCTGGTTGTCGAGGCTTTTCACGTCGGTCGACAGGTCGCCGGAACCGGAGAACACCAGCTGCGCTTCCCCCGCGGATGGCTGGGCGGGGAGCTGGGTGGTTGGCTGGGCGGGGTTCCGGCATGCGGTTACCAAAAGTAGTATTGCTCCTACGAAGAGCAATGATGCGGATTGGGCCGTCCGCTGGACCAAGCTCCCGCCCGTGAAAGCCGCGAACATACACGTCCCTCGCATCTCGATGTGTTGAGGCAGGGAGAGTATAGGTGTTCCATGCGGTGGGCGATCGCATCCCTCAATGGGATACTTCTTTAAGTTATCTCCATTGCGGCGCGTCGGTTCATGGCGGAGGTGTCGCGGGTGCGCTGGATGGACGTTCGGGATCGGTGGCGACGCCGGGATGCCGGGGCTACGATCCACCGATTGCCGCTCAGGGAAAGATCATTCAAGGGTTGCGGGAGCTGATTGTACCAGCGCCGGTCGCGATCAGCCTCCGCCGCCGCTGTCGGCGGCATCCGCTGGAGAGCCGACGATTGTTTCGACGTGGCCGACGATGTGCTCAGGGGGTTTCATCGGTGTTCGTTCAATGACAGATTCCAAACTGCTGCCTTCGATGCGCTGGACGCGTCGGATGTGCCTGCCACGCTGATAGCCGCACCGATGCCCGTCGATGTGTACATTCTGATATCGGGTGTTTCCGTCGGTATGATGATGTCCTGCCGTTGACAGTCCCGCAGCTGCTCGTCACAGAGCCAGACAACCGGCCGGCGCCTGCCGGGGGTGTCGAGGATCGACCCGCCGGCAAGAACACGGCGGTCCGCCGCGGCAGCCAGGAGCGTGACGACCGCGTCGGCGGGCAGGCCGGTTTGAACGTCCTGCCAGCTTCGCCCGTCCGCCGACCGCCGGAAGTGGGCTGACGTACCTGCTCCCTCCGGCTCCTGACCCACCGCGAGCAGCACGCCGCCGGGCAGGAGCACGACCCGGTCGAATATCTGGGTGCCTGGCCCCCCGGCTCCGGTCACCGTTTCCCGCTGCCAGGCCCGGCCGTCGGTGGAGCGCCACACGGCGCCGTCCCCGTCACGATCGGTACCGCGGTCGATGCCGACGGCCAGCAGCCCGCCGGCCACCGCCACCACATCGCGCAGCTGCCCCGGGCTGCCGGTGAGATCGCCACCGACCACCCGCCAGGCCCGCCCGTCCGGGGAGTCCCAGGCTGTCGGCACGGCCTGGGACGGTCCCGAGCCCGCCGGCGCTGTCCACCCGACCGCCGCGAGCCGGCCACCGACGCTGGCGACGCCGGTGATCGCGCCCGGCCCGGCACCGGCAGGGGAAGTGATCGCGGCAGGGCTTTCAGTTGGCAGGGCTTTCAGGCGGTGGACGGCGGCGTCGGCTGCCTGGCGGAGCTCCCCGCGGAGGGCTGGGCGGGAGAAGGGTGCCCACCGCTGGTCGCCGGGCCTGGCGTTGTCGTGGCCTTCGGCGCCGACGCGCACGTACCCGGTGAGCATTCCTGCAGGACGTACGGTGTGCCCTGCGGGGACTGGCCCGGTGGCCAGGCGATGTTCGTCGCCGACAACAAGATCGCCCCCGCCGGTGGCGGCGGTTTTATGGACGGAGGCGGGAGAGGCGGAATCTGGTGCACCGACGACCGGTTCGTCGTCCCCGCACCCGCGACGGTCCGCCGGCCGTCGCTGCCGGTGCCCGCCGAACCGCTGTCGGGCACACCTGGCGCCGGATCCGCGGAACTCACCTCGGGCGGCGGTGTCCCCGTGGCCGCCGGAACCGTCGCATCACCGACCGGCGGTGCCGTCGTCACCGGCGCGGAAGCTATCGGTGTCCGCACGGGCCCGCGGGCGGTCTTCGGGTGCGGCGAACAGCCCGCGAGCAGAACCAGCGTGCCCACAGCCGCCAACCCGACGCCGACAGCAGATCGCGCTCCGGATACCGGAGAGCGCAACTTTTCCCCTGGCCTGGGACGAGTCATGTGAATCAGCATATTGAATGTAAAGTCCGGTGGTGCACACGATGCCACCGGGTGGCCGGTGGGCCGGGTAGGCCCCTGGCAGGCGGGATCCCCACAGGACGATCCCGCCCCGGTCGGTGGCGGGGCCTGAAACAACTGTGATCGTTACGTGGTTCTGGAGCTGACTGACATGTCCGGGGGCAGGGGCGGTTCCGCGGGTAGGCGCGGTTCTGAGGGCGGCGGCGGTTCTGAGAACGGGGGGCCCGAGGAGGCTCCGGACGACGATCCGTTCGCTGGGCTGGTCCTCGACGCTGACTTCATTGCCGGGGCGAGGACCTATGAGGCGCCCGCCCGGACCCGTGCGGCGCTCGCCCGTTTCGGGGCCAAGACCGATCTGGGGCGGTCGTGGTCACCGCATCCGCGGTCCGGGTTCCGCCGTGCGGCGTCGTCCCGGCGCCGGAGGTTCGTCGCGGCCGTAACCGGGCTCGTCCTCCTGCTTACGGCTGGCTATGCCGTCGTCCGGTCGGGGAGCTGGCCGTCGGCCCACTCCAGCGCCGCCCGGACGGGGCGAACGCCGACGCCGACGGCGAGCCCGAGCCCCGACGTGATCGCACTCAACAGGCTCTCGTACGCCCGCGGGCGTTGCTACACATGGAACCAGGACATCACGTACCCGGACGTGGACGAGGTGCCGTGCGCACATCCACATCTTTTCGAGGCGATCAGGAGGACGAGCGTCGCCTCCGGTTATCCCGCCGGTAGCGCGTACCCAGCCGACGCACAGTGGCCTGAAATTACGGATCGTTACTGCGGGCAGGTCGCGCGCGACTTCCTCGGCTATCCGCTCGACCCGTACGGCCGGTTCGACATCGGGCCGCTCGTCCCCACCCGGTCCGGCTGGGAGATGGGTGACCGCGATCTGGTGTGCGGGCTGGCCGCCGCTCATCATGACCCGAACCGGTTTGCCCTCTTCACCGGTGTGGTCGAAGGCGCGGACCAGGCGTGGGTCTATCCGGCCGGAACATGCCTGCAACTGACGGCGACCGAGACCAAGGGCCAGGTTCCGTGCGCCGTGCCGCACCAGGCCGAAGTCACCGGAGGGACCACCATGCCGGGCGCCGCGAACAGCGAGCCCCCGTCCGAGGCTGCCTTCGATGAGCTGATGGGCTCACGCTGCGAAGTGGCGGCCAGACGGTACCTGGGACGGCCGTTCCAGGAGACCTCGACCATGCGGGTCGGCTGGCTGCACCTTGCCGCCGAAAGCTGGCGTGCCGGCACCCGCACCGCGACCTGCATGATCTACTTCTTCGACGCGTCGGGCCAGCCCGCCGCGATCACCGGCGCACTGTCGCATGCCGGCGGGGCCGTCACGGCCTCGCTGCGGTCGCCGTCACCCCGGCCCGAATCCACACGACAGGGTCCCGCGGCCCCGGTATGAGCACGAGGCCGGCACGTACGGCCGTCGCACTCTGCCGCAGGCTCAGCGATACTTACGATCAGCTATACGACGTGGGAGTAGCCTGATCTGGACTCGTGCTGCTGACATGTGACTGATTTCCTGGGGCCGCGACCAACGGGGATGGCTGGATGCGGGATGCGTCGATACAGTCACAGAGCCCGCCGGGACGCCGTGAGCCGGCCCCTGCGGTCGTCGCTCGCCGCTCCTACGAGAGAGTGTCGCGTTTCCGGCCTCCTCACGATGACAGGACCGGAGCCTGGCATCGTGGGTGCGATACTGCGCGTATGAGGCGACAGCTGATGGCAGGCCGGCTCGCCGAGCGACAGCCGCCGCGGCTGGGTGTCGGACTTCTACGTCGAGTTCGACTGAGCTGTCGTCCGCACGACGGGGACCACCAAGAGATCTACCGCAAGAGCCAGAAATCGCCGGATCGGCGGCGATCATTGACGCGCCTGTGCCGTGATCGGCGCTGGTTTGTTGTTGTGTACGCTTTTCGGCCCGCTGGGCGTACACAGCAACAAACTAACGCCGATCTTGCAATGGTAAACGCATGGTCGCCGTTCATCTGATCGGCGATCAGTCGTCACGGCCTGTCGCGGTGAGCAGGCCTTCGTAGGTGCGGCGGCGTGGCGGGTGGGCTGCGAGCCGATTTTCGCTGAGCCGGCGTGGCTGATTGGTTGCGCTACGAGGCGGGAAGGTGCATAGTAACCCAGGAACGGAGTCGCTGTATGATCATCGGATGGGTCTCGAGTGTCTCGATGCGGTCGCGAAGAATCTCCGGATCGACGAGTCGTTCGTGAACAAGGGCATCGGCGAACGCGAAGTCCTTCGCTCGTCCAGCTACCAGCTTGGACACCACACAGTCATGCGGGTCCAGGCAGTGTCCTCGTCCCGGTGCTGTATTCGGTGTTTCCACGATAATTATGCGTTCACGCCATCCTTCGGGCAGTACGGCTGTCGAGACACTGACGCCCTGGGCGTAGTAGCCGAATGTTTCATGAAAGGGTGAAAGTTCGCCGATCGCACCGTCGACCAGATCCGCCTTCGTCTCGTCGACATCGTCGAAGAAGGCGATGTCGACCTCGATCGATGCTGTCGCTTCTTCTGGCAGTCGGTCCTCGGGAATAGCCCCGAGAACCGACTGACTGCCGATGACGAGAATCTCGGGATCAGCGGCGATGCTTGACGCTGCCCGGAGTACGTGCTCGAGTTGTTCGCGTCTCACGCGGTGCGCTCGCGGTGCCACCAGGAACGGAATGCGGCCAGTGCCGCCTGTCGTTCCTGCTCGGACAACACACCGGCGAACGGCGAGTTCTGCCGAAGCTCAACAGCCTGTGGCGACCGCGACACCAGCACGTCGAAGACGGCTTCGATCCCCGCGTCCAGCGCTGTCTGCCACTGGCTGAGCCAGCGTGCCGCCATGCCGGTCGGATGCACCCGCTGTAGTTTCTCCAGGTTCGCTCGTGCCTTGTTCAAGGTCCCGTCGGGGTCGAGCGCCAATCGGCCCGCCACTGCGCGGTGCAACCACAACCCGCGTACCTGGTCACGGGTCAGCGTGCCGCCGGCGAAGGCCTCGACGTCGGCACGGCGAAGTCGCCGATGGCTGCCCACCGTCTCGAACGGCACTATCCCGCGTCGACATAGATCAACCACGTGTTGACGGGACGTACCCAGCAGCATCGCGGCCTGCCCAGTGGTCAGCCACGCCTGTCCGGCCGTCACCATGCTCACGAGCACCATGATCTCTTCTATCCCCAAAAAACGCAAACTAATCTTTGTTCCCGCAGTACTACCCGCTGGTGACCAGGTCTTCGCAGGTGCGGTGCGGTGCGGTACGGGCGCAGGTGGCGGCGGCGCGGTTGCTGGCGCCTTGGGCTCGGCTCGCGCCGGGTGGGGTGCGACCGGCCGGGTGGGTCAGGCGCGCAGGATGGTGACCGGGCGGTCGGACGGGGTGACGGCATGCTGGAAGGTGATGCGGTCGGTGATGGCCGTGGCGTCGGGTCGGCGGTCGAACACCACGAGGACGCCGGTGTCGAGGCCCAGTCGGTTCAGGTAGCCGTCGAGCTGCGTGAGGCCCCTGGTGAGTGGGTCGGGCTCGCCCTTACGCCATACCTTGAGTTCGATCGCTTCCCGCTGCCAGCGGCGCTTACCGTCTGAGGACCGGTAGGGCCAGCGGACGAGTAGGTCGATGCGTCCCCGTCCGATCCCATACTCCCGCTCAACGTGCCCGCCGCCGTTGACGACGCGCTGCAGGTAACCCATGAGCACCAGTTGTGGGGCGACCTCGTGGTAGACCATCCCGGCGGTGAGTACCTCGCCGTGTTCGCGCCAGAACTCGGCGAACTCGCGCAGCAGCATGCCGATGTCGAACCGCCCGTCCGGGAGCACGAAGTTGCGTGGGTCGGCGACGACGTTCGCCTCCACGTTGGCCCCGAGCACCCGGGCGATGACCTCGTGGTAGATCGGATTGGCGATGCGCAGGGGGTGGGTCGACGCGACCAGACCGAGGTCGCGTACGTACTGCAGGTCGTCGTCGTACGGGTCGAGCTGCGCGAGCGTGCCAGCCATGATTGGCTCGACGACCCGGCGTACCCGTGGCTCGACGAGCCGGGCGGCCAGCGAGTCGAGGTGGGTGGCGCGTTCGAGGATGAGCCGCTCCTTGGCCGTTTCCACGTGATCCAGAGTGATTCGTTCCGTGGCGGGAATCGCGAGTTCCTCGACGATCTCCCGGGCGAGCGCGTTGACCAACCACGGCTGCCCGGCGGTCAGCTCGATCGCCCGGTCCACCGCCTCCGGTGCGAACTGCTGACCAGTCTCGGTGGTGTGCTGCCCATAGAGCTCGCGCACCTCCTCGGGCGAGAAGTCCCCGACCCGCAGGGACTTGACCTTGATATTGAAGGGACTTGCTGTACCCAGCCGGTTTGGGTCGCCACCGGAGGCGACTTTGTAGTCCCGTACGTCCCGCAGCCCGCACAGCGCCACCGACGCCGGGAACCCGTCCGGGCGCTCGTTGTAACCGGCCCGGAGCTGGCGCAAAACGCTGATCAGGCTCTGGCCGCGCAGGGCGTCGATCTCGTCGAAGAACAACACCAGCGGCCGTGGGCAGCTACGTGCCCACGCCGCGAGCGCTGTCGTCAGCAGGTCGGCATCTGGTGCATCCGGCCATTGCGGCGGCCGAAGCTCGGGCGTCAAAGCAGCCTCGGCTCGCCGGCTTACCTCGTGAAGGAGGCCACGCTGCGCGGCGCCGTAGTCGTCGCCGGCGGCCTCGCCGAGCTCACAGGAGAAGTGCAGCGCCGCGTAGTCGCCCATGGCGGTCAGCTCCTCCGCCAGCGCCCGCAATGCGGTCGTCTTCCCGGTCTGGCGGGGCGCGTGGACTACGAAATAACCCAGTTGCTCCACCAGGCCGGGTGCCTCCGGCAGCCGCCGCGATGCCGGGATCATGTAGTGGAACGCGGGCAGGCACGGCCCCGCTGTGTTGAACCAACGTCCCATGGATCAGTACCTTCCGGCGGCACGCGGCAACGGTTGTCACCTGACAGCCTACGGGGCGTGGTGTTCCCGCCCAGATGCCGGAATGGCTGGCAGGCGGCCGATCTTGCAATGGCGCGGATCCTGGTGGTGCAGGCGTCCGGGGCAGACATCCGGGTCAGACGTTCACCGTGCTTTCAGCAGCACGTTCCACAGAGTCAGGCCTGGGCCGAAGGCCATCGCCACCACGGGGTCGCCGGGGCGCAGCTGCCCCTTTCGCCGGATCAGCTGGAGAACCAGCGGAACTGTCGCCGACGAGCAGTTGCCGCGGATGTCGAGGATCTCGTGGGTTGCGGCGGTCTGGTCGGCGCGTAACCCGAGTTTCTCCGCGACCACACTCACGATGCGTGGCCCACCGGGGTGTATCGCCCATCCCGCGATGTCCTCGACGCCGAGTCCGTGCCGGCCGAGCAGTTCCGCGGTCGCCTTCTCGACGTGCAGCGCCAGCCTGTCGGGCACCTTTGCCGACAGGCTCATCCGGAAGCCGTGGTCGGTGACTGTCCAGGTCATCAGCGACGCCGATGAGGGGTCGGTGACAGCCTCGGTGTCGATGACCTCCAGCCCACCGGAGACATCCGGTTCCAGCACCAGGGCGCAGGCCGCGTCCCCGAACAGCGCGTGCGCGACGATCTGCTCGACATCGTTCTCAGCCCCGGGCGCGAACGGCTGTACGTGCAGCGATGGCAGCTCGACGCACAGGACCACCGCGGGCCGTCCCCGCGTACGCACGTAGTCGGTGGCGGTCGACAGCGCGGGCAGCGCCGCGTAACAGCCCATGTGGCCGATGAGGAGCCGCTGGGTGCTGGCCGGCATCCCGAGCTCGGTGGCCAACGCGATGTCAAGGCCCGGGGTCGCGTAGCCGGTGCAGGAGACCACGACGAACAGGCCGACGTCAGCGGGATGCAGGCCGGCGTCGGTGAGCGCGCCGACAACCGCCTCCCGACCCAGTGGATGTGCCGCGGTGACGTACCGGCGCATCCGGGCACCGGTGGTCCACGCGCTGATATCCTCCGTCCGCGGATCGACCGCGCCATGGCGGGTGCTCACGCCGCAGCCGAGGAAAATCCTTCGCGCGGTCCGGTTTCCGTTGTAACGACGAGTGAACACATCGTCCCACAACGCTTGTTGGCCCATGGGCGGCGGGAACGCCGTGCCCTGCCCGGTGAGTACCGCCGCGCGCATCCGGTTGGTGCCCGTGGCTTCCGGCGCGGCCTGCTGCCGCTGCCGTGGTGGCCGGGCCGTTCGCGGCAGGGACGCCGACGGTTTCGGCCCGACGATGGCACTCGCGTTTGTTTGTGCTTGGCTGGACATCCGGCGTTACCCCTCCATACACCGAGAACAAAGTAGAGGTCGTCCGTCGACGGCGTGCGGGACCTGGACGCCTGGGCTGGCGAAAGTGGCTTCGGACGGGTGTGACGGACCGGTCCGGACACCGCCTTTGCCAGCCGATGTCGATCAACGCTCTCTGCGTGTCCGCCTTATAATGCGCATGGCGAGCCGACGACGTTGACTCGATGACGATTTCGTCATGTCTGTTATAAGTCACCGTATGCCGCCGATATTATGCGTACCGGGGCTTGACATGCGAACCATGCTGGGCTCGGGTTGGTCGCTGGTTTCCGCATTGACGTGTTCAGGTGTGTTCGGGTGCATTCAGGCGTGTTCAGACCAGATTGGGCCCGGCTGCCACCAGCAACGCCACATCGATGAGCGCGACCGCGAGGACGACCCTAAAAGCTCCGCGTCCGATCGGCCGCGAATCATTTTGGTCGGATTCTCCCGATTCGCCGAATTCTTCTGCTGTTCCCGGAAAATTCCGCTGGTCCGGTTCGGCGGATACGCTCGCGGCCACCGGTCCGGGATGCCGTACCGGCACGCTCACCAGTACCGCGGCGACGGCGGCCCCGGTCACGGCGAGCCCCGCGATCGCCGCCGGGCCGACCGATGACCCCGGGCCGAAAGCGATTACCACGGACGCGGCGGCAAGCAGCGCCACAGCCAGCCACAACGACCAGCGCGCCCCGACCCGGTGCGGCACGCCGCGCACACCGGCGCGCAGGTCCTCGGCGAGGTCGGGCAGAACATTGGCAAAGTGCCCCCCGCAGCCCAGCAGGGCACCGGCGAGCAGCAGCCACCAGGCGGGCCGCGGGTGGCCGGGCAGCCCGAGGACGATGAAGGCGGGCAGGAGCGCGTAGGCGATGGCGAACGGGATCAGCGACGCCGCCGTGCCCTTCACCCCCATGTTGTACAGCCAGGCCAGGGCGACCGCGATCAGGTGCGCGGTGGCCGCCCGCCACCCGGACAGCAGGGACAGCGGTACGCACGCCAGCAGGCTGACCACCGCGGCGACGCCCACCGTCCGGGCTGGCAGGGCGCCGAGCGCCACCGGTTTGTCCTCCCGTCCGCTGGACGAGTCCCGGGCCCGGTCGAAGTAGTCGTTACTCCATCCGATCGACAACTGGCCGGTGCCCACGGCGAGGGCCACCGCGACGACACCCGCCACCGACCGCCCGGAGGAGGCCGTGAGGGCGGCGGCGATCAGCGTGACCGCGGCGGAGGGCTCTGGATGGCAGGTGCGCGCGAGGCCGCGGACGGTTGGGTAGCCCATGGATCACGAAGTCTTTCTTCCGCTGGTCAGCTTGCCCCGGCGCGTGCCCGCCTTGGGATCGAGACGCCGCAGTAACAGCGCGCAGGCGGCCACGGCCAGACAGCCGACAGCGAAGCCCGCCACGATGTCCGTGAGGTAGATGTGCGCGGCATGCACCCACAGCGGATCGACCGGGCCGCGGGAGAAGGGCACGTTGCCGAGTTTCACCACATCGTTGAGGTCCGCCGAGGACGCGATCGCCGCGTAGCCCCAACGGGCCGGCATGAGATAGCCGATCTGTTGCAGGCCCAGTTTGCCTTCCAGCGGGACGAGCCCGCCGCTGAAGACGACCTGTGACATGGTGGTCATCACCAGCAGCGGCATGGTCTTGTCCGCGTTGTCGACCCAGGCGGAAATCGCCAGGCCGAGCATCGCGGACGATATCGAGATCATGGCCACCGCCAGGATGACCTCCAACATGGGGGAACTGAGCACGACCGCCTGGCGCGGCGTGCGGTTGGTCATTCCTATGATGGCGAAAACAATGCTCTGCAGAGCGGTTATGATGACGAGAACAACGATCTTCGACCCGAGGTATGCGGTGATCGACAGGCCGATGGCGCGTTCCCGCCGGTAGATTGCCTTCTCCTTGACGATCTCCCGGATTGAGTTTGCCATTCCCATGAAACAGGCGCATAGCACGACCACGATGAGCAGCATCTGCGCATCGACGTTCGGTATGCCGTTGGGTAACGGGTCCAGGCGGTGTGGCGCCGGTCCGACCCGGGGCAGTATGCCCAGCAGGAACGGGAATGCCGCGATCAGCCAGAGGTAGGACCGGTCCGAGGCGATGACGCTCAGCTGGCGGCGGCTCAGCGTCGCTATCTGCGAGAAGACGGACTGCTGCCGCGCGCTCGGCAGCGCCGCTGGTGTCGGGCGCGCGGGCGGTGCCGTGACCGACGCCGGGACGAAGTACTCGGAGTGCCGGAACCGGTCCGCCAGCTCGGTTGGTACCGCGCTTTCCAACATCTGGAAGACGTCCGGCCACGAGTCCTTCTCGAGGAACGTGAGCGCGTTTCCCGGCGGGCCGAAGTAAGCGGTACGCCCGCCCTTGGCGAGGACAAGAATGTAGTCGCAGATATCGAGCTGCGCGACACTGTGGGTCACCACCACGATGGTCCGGCCATCGTCGGCCAGCGTCCGCAGGGCGCCCATCACGTTCTGGTCCATGCCGGGATCGAGGCCGGAGGTGGGCTCGTCCAGAAACAGCAGTGTTGGTCTGGTCAGCAGTTCCAGCGCCACACTGGTGCGTTTGCGCTGCCCGCCGGACAGGTTCCGCACGGGGACATCCGCGCGTTCCTGGAGGCCCAGCTCGTGGAGAACCTCGTCGACCCGTTCCCGGCGCTCCTCCTTTGTGGTGTCCGGGGGGAAGCGCAGCCGCGCGCCGTATTCCAGCGCCTTGCGGACCGTCAGCGTGGTGTGGAGAAGGTCGTCCTGCGGCACATGCCCGATTCGACGGCGTAGCTCGCCGTATTCAGCGTACATGTCCCGGCCGGCATAGCGGACGGCGCCTTTGTCGGCCGGCCGGAAACCGGTCAGCGCGTTCAGCAGGGTGGACTTGCCCGAGCCACTGGGGCCGATGACGGCCAGCAGCGCCCGGCCGGGCAGCCGGAAGCTCACGTCATGCATGATCTGCATGTCCTTGACGAAGACATTGAGGCCGTCGGCCTCGAAGGTGACGTCCCCGGAGTCGAGGTATTCGACCAGGGTCTCGCCTTCGAGCTGGAAAAGATGATGCCCGACGGCGATGATGTCACGCTGGGCGACCGCCTCGCGGCTGATCTTCCGTCCGTTGAGGAACGTTCCGTTCGCGGAGTCGAGATCGACGACGTGTACCCCGCTCTGGCCGACGAAAATCTCGGCGTGGCGCCGGGAGGCCAGCAGGTCCGCCACGACGATGTCGTTGTCGTTGGACCGTCCTATCGACATCGTCCCCCGGCGCAGCGGATAGGTGTTCCGCCGGCCGTGTTCGCGTTCCAGCCTCGCCGCGCCGTCGGGTCCCGTGGCGGTCGTCTGCCGGTCGCGTTCGTACTCGGGGCTGCTGCGCCAGACCGTCGACATCTCCGAGCGTGGATTGAACCTCGGTGGTTCCGTGATGCTCGGTATGTCCGGCGAGAGCGGTACGTCCGGTAGGAGTGGTATGTCCGGCAGGACGGGCAGAACCGCGAGCTCAGGGCCGTCGGGCGCGCCGAGCCGCAGCCGTATCTCTCCCTGCACGGCGACCTGCTTGACCCGTTGCCCGTCCACCCAGGTTCCGTAGGAGCTGACGTCCTGCGCGGTCCACTCGGTATCGGTGCGTGTGATCACCACGTGCCGGCGCGAGACCTGGCGATCTATCAACACCAGGTCGGAGCCCTTTCCCCGGCCCACCACAAAAGGCCGGTCGCCTGTTATGATCACTTCCCCGGTGCTGCTGACGATTTTCAGCGGCGTCGACACGCCGTTCCCCTTTCGACCGTGCGTCGCAACCCAGCGCGGGCGTGTCCGCACCGTCCTGGCCAGCTGTTCACCGCATGAAATGATTTTATATTGATCCGGCTGGTATGTTCCAACCTATATAGCTGGTATATACCGCTCGACGAGATTCGCGCGGTATCCAGCATGGCACAGCGGAGCGCGCCGCCCGGTCGGTACGGTGAAGTCCACGGCTGGCCGGGCGTGCGGGCCTCGCCAGGGCCCGCGAACTCTGTCGCGGTAGGCGCGGTAGGTGAGGCCTCTCGCGGGCCGGTCCGTTTGTTCATCCGTTGCCCGCGAGCAGGCCTTCACAGGTGCGGCGAAGGGTCGTGGCGGCGCGGCGCAGCGGGCGGGGGCGAGCCGGTTCTCGCTCAGCCCGGCTTCGAGGATGACCGCATCCAGTAACGAGAGGACAGCAGGGCTGGCTGACGCGGCCGGGGGGCCGGCTGCGGCGGTGCTCACGGACACCTCAACGGACACCTCTGGGATATACGGACGCTGATGACCTTATAATTTTTGTCCGCATGGCGGCTGTGGATCTTTCTGTAAGAGCGACTGAGGACAGGGCGTTCGATCAGTGAGTGGCTCATCCGCGCCCATGCCTTCTGCTGACTGCTGCCCTGACGGGCAGCTGCCCGATACCCAGGACCCAGTCTGACCTGCACCTTGAGTCAGTCTTGAGTACAGCTTGCGTACGGCTTGAGGAGGCCTTTGCGTGCGCCTGCGCACCATGAGCGCCCGTTGAGAGCGATGTGAGACACCTTGGCCTGCCTGTCACGAGAAGAACAGCAGCCCGGCCAAAGGGTGCGCGATCATGGTTCCTGTCATGCGCTCGGCGGCTCCCAGGAGACCTCGGGGGATGTCCATGAGCCGATCGATACGCGTCCTGCTTCACGCCAACGATCCGATCACCCGGGCGGGTCTTGCCACGCAGCTCGCGGACTACCCGGACGTCGATCTCGTCGATCCGGACGCGGGCGTGTCCCACGGCGGCACCGGGACGATCGACGTCGCGCTGGCCAGCGTTGACGCCGTGGACAAACGGACTATCGAGCTGATTCGCGGCCTGCACCGGGCGGGCAGGCCGGTGGTGCTCATCGTGACCGATCTGGGTTCCTCGGATGTCACGGCAGCGGTGGAGGCGGGCGCGACGGGGCTGATCCGGCGAGCTTCCGCCGCCCCGGGCCAGCTGCTGTCCGCGATTCGTGGAGCGGCGAACGGTGAGGGCTTCCTGCCGCCCGACCTGCTCGGCGGGTTGCTCAACCAGGTGCGCCAGGTCCAGACTCAGGTGCTCGCGCCACGCGGTCTCACCCTGTCGGGTATCTCCGAACGGGAGCGGGACGTGCTCCGGCTGGTCAGTGAGGGGTGTGACACCCGGGAGATCGGCCGTCAGCTCTCCTACTCGGAACGCACCGTCAAGAACGTTCTTCAGGACGTCACCCGCCGGTATGGCCTGCGTAACCGCTCCCACGCCGTCGCCTACGCGCTGCGTCAGGGCCTGCTGTAGCTCTTCTGCCCCTCGACCGGCTGTTCGAGCACGCCCACATGCCCCATGACCATTTGGTCAGGACTTCATCGCTGGACGGCTTGTAAGGACAACCGGGACACTCCCGCGTTGAGCCGGGCGGCTTGGCGGGTCAGGTGGTCGCGCTCGGCGAGGTTGGGGGCCTTGTGGGCAGCCTCGGCGTACAGCCGTGCCGCGGCAGCCAGGTCGCCGTCGCGTTCATGCAGGTACGCCGCGGCGGCGGCGTAGCGAGGCAGGGAGTCGTCCAGCGCCGCGAGTGCTCTCAGCCCGGCGCGTGGTCCGTCGACCTCGCCGACGGCCACCGCCCGGTTGAGCCGAACGACTGGGCTGTCGGCCAGGCGCGCAAGTTCGTCATACCACTCGAGGATCTGCGCCCAGTCGGTGTCCTCGGCGGTGGGTGCGTCCGCGTGGAGTGCCGCGATGGCAGCCTGGGCCTGGAACTCGCCCAGCCGGTCGCGGGCGAGGGCCGCCTGCAGGATCATGACGCCCTCGGCGATCGAGGTGGTGTCCCATCGGCTGCGGTCCTGCTCAGCGAGTGGTACCAGGCTGCCATCGGGCGCGGTCCGGGTGTCGCGCCGGGCGTGGTGGAGCAGCATGAGGGCGAGCAGTCCCGTCACCTCGGGGTGGTTGATCGCTGCCGCGAGCTGCCGGGTGAGCCGGATGGCCTCGGCGGCGAGGTCGACATCGCCGGAGTAGCCCTCGTTGAAGACCAGGTAGAGGACGCGCAGCACGGTGGCGACGTCGCCCGGCTGGTCCAGCCGCACGCCGGAGACGGTGCGTTTGGCCCGGCTGATGCGTTGCGCCATGGTCGTCTCGGGCACCAGGTAGGCATGGGCGATCTGGCGGGTGGTCAGCCCGCCGACGGCGCGCAGGGTGAGCGCGACCGCGGACGACGGCGTCAGCGACGGGTGGGCACACAGGAAGTACAGCAGCAGCGTGTCGTCCACCGCGGGCGTGGACCCGGGCACCGGCCACTGGTCGACAACGTCTTCGCGCCGGCGCCGGGCAGCATCCGCCCGGGTCGCGTCGAGGAACTTGCGCCAGGCCACGGTGACCAGCCAGCCCTTCGGGTCCCGCGGCTGGCCGGCCGGCCAGCGGCGGATCACCTCGACCAGCGCGTCCTGCACGGCGTCCTCAGCCGCAGCGAAATCAGCTCCGCGGCGGACGAGGATCCCGAGCACGCTTGGGGTGAGGCCCCGGAGCAGGGCCTCGTCCATCTGTGCGGTCACTGCGTGATGGTGGGCGGCGCGGTCAGGAACGGGCGGAGCTCGAGCCACTCGTGAATCGGCTTTCCGCCCGCACCGGGGGCGGCCGACAGCTCACCGGCCAGCTCGACGGCACGCTCGTAGCTGTCGACGTCGATCACCATCCAACCGGCGATGAGGTCCTTGGTCTCGGCGAACGGGCCGTCGGTGACCGGTGGGCGCCCCTCGCCGTCGTACCGGACGAACGTCCCCGTGGGGGCGAGCGCCTGGCCGTCAACGAACTCGCCGGTCTCCTCGAGCCGGGCCGCGAAGTCGCGCATGTACTGCATGTGCGCCGAGATCTCCTGCGGCGTCCACCGGTCCATGGGCACGTCGTTGACCGCAGCCGGAGCGCCGCGGTAGTGCTTGAGCAGCAGGTACTTGGCCATCGTGTTCCTCCTCGGTGCTGGTGCGACCCATCGTGGCTACATTCACCGCGGGGACGGAGCCAGCCACGGTTTCTCGACATCACCGTCCAGAAAATTTTTGGCTCTCGCGGATGAGCGGGCGACACGGCCAACCCGGTGGTCGACGTCCAGCCTCCGCTGGCCACGCTGGCACGGGCATTGGCGCTCAGCGACGAGTTACCCAAGGCGACCGTCCTCGCCGGGAGGATCGCTCTCTGCCTCCGTGACATTGCGGGCACAACGGTGGACTTCGCCGCCGCGACCGTGACGACCAGCCCGATCAGCCGATCTGGGCGCTCGTTGTCGAGCGCGGTCGACTTCTGCGCTGACCTGTTGGACGACGCCTACTCGGGGCGTCCATTCAGGGGTGGGCAGCTGTAGGCCGCTGACCTTGGGGTTTGTGTTGAGGGAACATGTCGTGCTGGTTGCTTGATCGGCGTGGTTGGGCGTGACCGAGCGGGACCAGGCACGGAACCGGCTCGCGGAGCTTGAGCTGGAGGTCGCCGGGCTGCGGCGACGGATGTTGATGGACAGCACGAACTCCTCGACGCCGCCGTCGAAGGAGCTGGTCGGGGCGAGGGAGCGGCGCAAGGCCGAGCGGCTGCTGCCCACGGTGCCCACGGTGCCCACGGGAAAGAAGTAGGGACGGCAGATGTGGATGATCTACGGGAAGCCCGCGATCGACACTTTATGATCATCTTCCGTGACCGCTGGCCGTCCGCCGAGTCCCACTAACTAATCAAACCCGCCGGCAATACCGTTGGCGACGCAGTCCCGGCGTGGTGATGGGCGGGGCTGGTGTGGATGGTCGCGGCGGACAGGCGGCGGATGTGGCGCAGCAGGTGGGCTTCGGCGGCGTGGGCGACGTCGTGGGCGGCGGTCAGCGATAGGTCCGGATCGACGGTGACGTCGGCTTCGGCGCGCAGGGTGTGGCCGATCCAGCGCAGGCGCAGTTCGCGGACGGTTTCGATGCCGTCGGTGTGCAGGAGGGTGGTGGTGGCTTCGGCGACCGTGTCGGGGTCGACGGCGTCCATGAGCCGGGCGCCGACGACGCGGGCTGCGGAGCGTAGGACGCCGAGGATCGCGACGGTGATGGCCAGGCCGATGACGGGGTCGGCCCAATGCCGGCCGAGGGCGACGCCGACAGCGCCGAGGAGGACCGCGAGGCTGGTGAAGCCGTCGGCGCGGGCATGCAGGCCGTCGGCGATGAGAGCGGCGGAGCCGATCCGGTGGCCGACGCGGATGCGGTAGCGGGCAACGATCTCGTTGCCGACGAAGCCGGCAAGCCCTGCGGCGGCGACTACGGCGAGGTGGTGGATGTGCTGGGGGTGCAGCAGGCGGTCGATCGCGGCCCAGGCGGCGAGCACACTCGACAGACTGATCATCGCGAGGACGGCGAGACCAGCGAGGTCCTCGGCACGGCCGTATCCGTAGGTGAACCGGGCGGTGGGCGGGCGGCGGGCGAGAGTGAAGGCGAGGAGCAGCGGGAGGGCGGTGAGGGCGTCGGCGATGTTGTGCAGGGTGTCCCCGAGCAGCGCCACCGACCCGGACAGCACGACGACGACGGCTTGCAGGGTCGCGGTCAGGCCGAGACCGGCCAGGCTGATCAGCAGGGCGCGGCGCCCGGCGGTGTCGGCTTCCAAGGCGTCATCGATCTGGTCGGCGCTGTCGTGGCTGTGCCCCCCGATCAGCTTTGAGAGTTCGTGGCGAAACCGCGCCCAGCATCCTCTCGTGTGATGGTCGTGCCCGTTCTCGTGTGTGTGCCCGCCGTGCGTGTGGCCGCCGTGGCCGTGGCCGTGGCCGTGCGCGGGGGGTTCATGCTCGTGGCCGGTGTCCATCCTCGCGACGATAGGCGAAAACGATCAATGCGGCGTGGCGGCAGCTGCCATCCCGTCGCACCTGCCCCGACGCTGCATCAGCGCCTTCACCGTCGTGATCCGGGAACTGTCCGGCAGCGGCCACGAGGCCGATGGGAGTCCGGTCCGGGGGTAGCTGCCAGGAGAAGGCCCGGAGCGGGGTGCCGGCGTCGGCGTTGGCATCGGGGGCCAGGATAGAAGCGGTGAAGATCTTGGAATGCGGCCGTGAGGAACTCCGCGGCGCAGGGGGCGCGGAACGTCCAGACAGCGATGGCGGTTGTCACGGTCTGCGACAGCAACTGGTGTGGTGTCCCAGGTCCGGTCTGGGACACCAAGGCCGCATAACAGCGAAAGTCGATATTGGCTACCCATGATCGATGTGTTCGGAGGGCCTATGCGGTCAATTTCTGTCTGCCCCTGCCCCTGCCCCTGCCCCTGCCCCTGCCGTACCTTGCCTCTGGCTAATGTTCCGTGATTCCGCCTCTTTACTTTGCGCTGCCAGCATCAACAGCCCACGGCGCCATCAAGGCCGGTCGAACGGAGGATCGCATGACTCGAGAGCTGTCGTCGCCTGGCTATTCGCTGCGAACACCACCCCGCGGCTTCTTCGGAATTTTTTCACCGCAACCCGACCCGCCGGAAGCGGTTCACCAAATTGGACACGCTATAATGTGCACGATAATGAATGTTTCAGCTGGTAGTTATCTAACGACGTCCAATCCGGCCGCTTTCAAAATGTCAGCAAGCCACACAAGGCCATAAGTCATGACTTTTGACGAATCAGTCAAAATAGACTCTAAATTGGACAGAGATTCACTGAGCTGTCCAATGGATAAATCTGTTGGTTCTGAATAAATATTGTAGAGAGCCTCTTTGGGAATCGACCAAAAATAGTCTTTATCGAAAGATATCTCCGGGCCGACTTCCTGTCGTAGATGATCAATTAGAAGATTGAATACGATTCTGAGTTTCTCAAGCGAGACGGATACTTGCTCACTCATTAGCGCCACCCTCAAGAATTTTGGAAATCTGATTCTGAAAGGATGATATCTCCTGCTCCAGATGGCGTATTCGTCCGTCGATGATTCGTTGCCGGATTTCCGGTGTCGACGCACGTCTCAGCAAGCCTTGATTGTCAAAGGCATCAGGATTGGCTCTGTACGACTGCAACTTAGCCTGATGTATGCTAATTTGCCGCTGAAGTGAATTAACGGCGCGCTGCTCGGATAAGGTCAGTTTGTAAGGGGCGAGGCCGAGGGGGTCGAACCAGCCCAGGGGATTGTGGACGTAGGTGTGGGGGTTGGGGGCGGGGGCCGAGACCGAGGGGGTCGGTGGAGTCGTAGCGGGCGGTCTCGGGATCGTAGTAACGGTGGTAGTTGTAGTGCAGGCCGGTTTCGGGGTCGTGGTACTGGCCCGGGAAACGCAGCGGACAGTCGAGGTCACCGGCGGCCGGTGGTGGACTCGCGCCCCACAGGGTGGTCCGGGCCTGCCAGGCAAGGTCACCATCGGGGTCGAGGAGTTCGGTGGGGGTGCCGACGAGATCGGTGATGATGGCGTGGAACTGGGCGTCGAACCACGCCTGCCCGGCCTGGCTGGCACCGTCCCGGCCACCGTCGGCTCGGTCGCCTGAGCCATCGGGAGACGGGCGGCGGTCGGACTGGGTGAGCGGGCGGAAGCCGCCGGGTTCCCAGTCCCAGGTCGTGACGCGAGACGGCAGACCGCCCGCGGTGGCGTGGTGCTGTTCGGCGAGGACGACGCCGTCCCAGGCGAAGTTAACCTGTTCGACCACGGTTGCATTGTCGTCGCCGAGGCGCTGTTTGGTGATCCGGCGGCCGAACGGGTCATAGGCGTACCGCCAGCGCTGGCCGTCCGGGGTGCTCACCCCGGTCAGCCGGTCCTCGGCGTCCCAGCTGTACCGCCAGGTCCGCGGCCCCGCCGACAGTCGTTTCTGCTGGCGTAGCGTCACCCGGCCCTGGCCATCGTGCTCGTAACGGATACTGCCGGCGCGGCGGATCAACGTGCCGGCGTACTCCCGGCCACCCTGCGCGGCAGCGTCCGGCCCGTGGTGCCCGTCGCGCTGCGCGGGCACCGGCCAGGACGCATCGGTGATGTTCCCCGCCGGGTCGTAGGCATACCGCTCAGACCAGCCGGGGCCATGGACGGCGGTGACCCGCCGGGCCGGA